>NZ_JH556653.1:225310-337863 GCF_000179595.2 Acetivibrio cellulolyticus CD2
TTATGAAGGCATAGAACGGTCTGTGAGGGCTGGAAAAGATAAAAGGGTGAAACTATATTATGCACATCCATATAGCTCCTGGGAAAGAGGCACAAACGAAAATACAAACAAGTCTAATACGCCGATTTATACCAAAAGGAACAGATATAGGGAGAATAAGTAAAAAGACGATAAAATGGATAGAAACATGGATAAATAACTATCCAAGACGAATATTAGCATATAAGTCTGCAATTGATATGGCTGCAAGTTAAAACCTTGGGACTCTGTCCCAAGCCCTGTCCTCGCCAGAAGGCAGCCGGTCTGTCATAACAGACCGGGAACAAAAGGATGATAGTGCAATGGATGTAAAGGGTCTCCGGCTTTGCCTACGATGAACGAGCTATGCTCGCCCTTGACATCCCGAACAATAGTGCCAATAGTTTGCATTATACAAGTTTACCAAAATTTTACCGTCACTTTAACTTGCAATTTATAGACCTATAAAATTATAAAATTTAGAGTTGACAAATACTTGAAAATATAATATTATATATTGTATTCCATACAAAAAGGGAGTTGTTATAGTATGGGCGATTAAAAAATAATATATTGTTTGGAAATAGACTATTGGAGGCATATATTAAGCCCCAATAGTCTTTGTAGTTGTTTAAGAATATACACACATATCTTAATTACCTATCTTAAAATATACTATAAACCCTAGAATTTAACAAAAAACATATCCCTGATATACTCGATGAATTTTATTATCTATTTGACATAATTATTATTAATGAAACTAGTCTTAAAAGCTAAAAGTTTATTCCCCAGTTGCCACAATAAATTAAACCAAAAAGCAGTCCTTAACCAATCAACAATCAAGACTGCTTTTTGTAATGTCCTTAACTAAACTGTCAAGGCAAGCAAATTTTCTCCACCCCCCTTGCCTACAAAATCATTCCCCAAAAAATCCCCTAAACAAATTTACAAACAACCATATTTACAATATAATACAGCATATACATGAACAAATAAAAATAAAATATAAAAATCTTAAAAAATTACCAACAAAATAACCACTTGAATTGTTTATATATGTGTAAGGGGGTGAAATACAGTTGAATCAAGAAATAAATGACTTAATAATCCAAATAAGAAATAACAATGAAAACTCATTTGAAATGCTTTTTAAAAAAATGAATAAATCTGTTTTTGCACTTGCTATTTCGCTACTAGGTAACAAATCCTTAGCAGAGGATGTTGTACAGGAAACCTTCATAAGGATTTTAACAAAATCAGAAACCTATGCAGATGGCACTAACGGAATAGCATGGATACTACAAATTACTCGTAACCTATGCCTAAATCTTTTAAAGAAGAAAAAATACGAAGTTAACATATTTGAAGATATACAAATTGAAGAGTTCTCGCACATAAACAATCAAATTAGTGAAGGGAAAATAAATGAATTTGATATAGCCTTAGAGCGGTTTTTGTTAAAAGAAGCATTATTAAAATTAAATGAAAATGAACGACAAATATTAATCCTCTATGCTGTATCAGGATTAAAACACCATGAAATAGCTGATATATTAAACATTCCAAGGTCAACCGAAAGATGGTATTATATTTCAGCACTTAGAAAGTCAAAGAAATTTTTATCAAAATAAAACTAGCATGAAAGGATGGGTTAGTATGAATAAAAAAATAAAAGATAAAGACATTCTTACTATGATTTCAAATGCTGTTGAAAGTGTAGAAATAGATGTTTTTGAAAAAATTAAAGCTTCACAAAAAACTGGACTCGAAAATATCAATTTAAATCAAGCCGAAGTAAAAAGAAAGTCACCCCTATTTACCTTTAGAAAAACAGCTTATATAGCGACAGCAGTTATTTTATTAGGAGTAGGCATATATACAGTTTCAAATCTAGGACACATAATAAACAAAAACAATACAAAGATGTATACAGCAAGCAAAATATATATGGTAGAAAATAATGGAAATATATATTTTCCAAACTTTACCGATAACTCTAAGCTCTACAGCATGGATTATAAAGGAAAAAACATAAAAAAAATTACGGAGGATTCAGTATTTAATATAGCAACTGACGGAAGGGATATCTGTTATAATGATTATGACGGAAAGAATTATGTAATCGGACTAGATGGAACAAACAAAATAGAACTAAGCAAAGTAAAATCTAACGATTTAAAAATTTTAGATAAATCGGTTTATTATTCAGCCGACGATGGAATATACAAAATAAAAACAGATGGCACAGAAGCAATAAAAATATCCGATATAGTGCCAAATATGTTTACTGTAAATCAAGGCATGATTTATTTTTCCACTATTTCCGAAGATAAAAAAGGTGTATATTCTATGAACCTTGACGGGAGCAATTGTGTAAAAATTTTTGACACACCCATAAACAACTTTAAAATAGCAAATGGAGAAATGTTTTTTTATGATGTAAACGATAAAAATTGCCTGCACAAATTACTAATAAACGATAAAAAGCTTACAAAACTTTCAACCTATGAACTTAATACAGGAGCCTTTGACATTAAAGACAATCAAATTTACTTTATAAGTTCAAGCGAAAGCGATAAATCAGCTTTATACAAGATGAATATTGATGGCACAAACATAAATAAAATAGTCGACATTGATGCAACATCAATACAGGCTATAGGCGAATATGTATACTGCTATCACCCATCATATACTGGCAGATTGTATATAGTCAGCCTAAAGGAAAATACCGTAAAAGAAGTGCTATCAAACAAGAAATAAATAGAAAATAGAATAATGGGAGCTGTAGCACTCTCTTTGCTACAACTCCCGGTACTAGGTATTAGTGATTGGTGATTAGTTATTAATACCCAATACCTAATCCCTAATCCCCAATTAAGGATAAATTCTTGATAAACTTAAGGTTGAAAAATCACCAGACAAAGGATTGGTTATTGCATCGTAATCTATATACCTAGTATCGGTTGTCCAATTATCATAAACCTTTAAAAACAAAATTTCAGATTCACCACCAAGTATATTTTTCTTAGTGTATCTTCTATATCCCACCATACTAACTGTGTGGTTACCATAATAACCAAAGGAAATATTTAATAATGCCGGTCTGTTTTTATCTATTTCATAAGTAAAATTACCTCTAGTAAAAACATATAAGGAACTACCTGAGCCAGTATAACCGTACTTTTTCCATACATCCTTTACAATGTTGTCAATATCAAGTGGATTAGTACCGCCAGTTTTCTTATCATATCCGTAATTAACAGCGATATTTTCTATATCACTAAATAACGTATTAATATCACTGGGTATTTTAGATTTAGAACTATTACGCCTATGGTAGTCAAACACATATGTAAGTGCTGTTATTGTACAACAACCAACACCAGGGCGAAAATTATTCATTAAAAGGGCACTACCTGCACTACTAACAGTTTTTGAAGTTTTTAGTGTCCAACCTTTTCCATATCTATCATTAACATAACTATAAACATCAGAATCAACCGCATATCCATCTACTTGACCTTTATAAGTTGATTCCATCCATAAATCACGAGCATTTTCCACAAAAGACGTTTTTATACTTTGTACAGTATCTTTATTATGTGCCTTATCACTTCTTTTATGGTTAAAGTTATCTTTCAGATCCTTCTTATTTACTTTAGCAAGCTTCTTATTAGGCTGAAATTCATATGTATCCTTGCCCTTTGTTACATGGTATTCAAGAGGAGACGTATATACAACTTTATCATAATCAATATCAGCCTTTTTATATAAAGGTTCACCTTCATCAGACTGCTCTAAAATAATCCCCAAATCAGAATTAGCAGATACAACTAAATAACCGTTTGGTAGCTCATTTTGTTCCAAATTAAAGCAATAGCTGTTAACACTTCCATCAATATCAACTGTCTCATCAACTGACTTAAGCTTTGTATCTTTAGTCCACTTAGAAGTTGAATCACTTTTTATTGTATCAGCTACAAATAACAAAGCAATTTTATAAGCATCATCCTTAGTAATAACATTATCTGTTATTGCTCCATCTTTAGCAAAAGCCATTACTCCCAGACTGCTACACAGGACACATATTACAAGTAGAACTGAAATAAGTTTAGTCTTCATCATTAAGCTCCTTTAAAATTATTATTTTTATTGCATATAAGTTAGCTAACACTTTTTTACATTTTAAACCGGTTTAAAACAATAAAAGCCAAATATATTCAAATATTTAACTTTTTTGCAAGCGAAATTCTATCAATCATACAAAAAATATACAAATCTCAAATTTTGGCAATAGGAAAAAATAGGTTTAAATAGCTCTATTTATATAGAGATTGCTTTAAAAAGCATATACATGAAATAAAAAAATATGGGTAAATAAGAAAATATAAAAATACAGAAAAGTATCACTCAACTTCATTAGTCAATCTATCAAAATTTTCAGCAAGAATATCAATCGTATCTTTAAAAGCTTTAAGTTTCTTTTCATTCTTGCCCTGTAGGTTTGTTAATGCACTGCTAATAAACACCTCAGGAGTAAACTTTAATGAATCTTGTATCAAATAGTCCACACTTATACTTAACTCATTAGCAAGTCTAACAAGCGTTTCAAGACTTAATACCCTATCCCCACGCTCAATTTGTCCAACAAAAGAATAAGACATATCAATCTTTTCTGCAAGCTGTTCCTGTGTAAGATTCACTTTTAAACGTTGCTTTCTAATTCTTTCCCCAAGTGCTTTATAGTCCAATGTAATCAACTCCCAGTTATACTTTACTCATAATAACTTCAATCTGTAATACGACATAAGCATTAAAATAAATTAGTATATTGACTATAAGCATCATTTGTTATATAGTGTTTGTAAAACTTAAAAAAACCTAAATTTTGTCTAAAGTAGGAATACAAAACTTAGGAACTAAACTTACTTAAACACTGACATCAAGGGAGGTGTGGCGACTATTATAATGCAAAAACAACCAACTACAAACAGCCTAAGAGGACACTAGAAGACTTGACATAATTACAAGTTTATTACGCATGATAAATGAGTTTGGAGGAACTTTAGTTATGAAACATTTTAAATCAACCAATTTATTTTTTGTCCTTAGCTTAGTATTCACACTAAGCGGATGTGGTAGTAGTAACAGCACATCAACAGCAGATTTAGTTACACCTTTAATAACACAGTCCACAGAAGACTTACCAGAGTATGCCCCTACACCATCACCAGAATTAACCGAAGCACCACTAGCGACCGCTACAGCTACAGCTATAGTAACAACAATACCAGACAAAGAAGTAAGATTTAAAAATCCAGAAATGTATGACTTGTTTAGAACAGCTCTAGGCAAAAAAAGAAAAGACCCCATTATGCTTAGTGAACTAAGTAGCATAAAGACTCTAATATTTAATCATGAAGCATCAGCAAAGAAATACTGTATAACAGATACGTTTTCAAGCTTCACTGATAAAGGATTTTCTGGCGATGGCTTTTCTATCGAATGGAATAACCAAAGCTTTAATGACTTTAGTGATCTAGGAAACTTAACTAATCTCGAAAATATCTTTATTCTTGATTCATGGGGAATGTCCCAAGCTAGAGTACCTATAGCTAGAGCAGACATTTTAAAACAGCTTGATACACTAAGTAACGCTCAAAATATAAAAACCATTTACATTCGTGGTACTCGAAGCTCCAAAGATACAATGGTATTCCCTGCACTTAAAAATTTACATCCAAAGTCATTAACAATAAAGAAATGTAACCTTTCCGATATTAAAAATATTTCAGTATTAGCAGATAACCTAGAATACCTTGACTTGTCCAAAAACAATATTAGCGATATAGCACCAATAACTAAGCTTACAAAACTAAAAAGTGTTGACCTTTCACATAATAGAATCACATCTATTAATGGACTTGATAAATTAGTATCACTAGAAAAACTATTATTAAATAGAAGTGGTACTGAGGGGAGTAAATACTCTAGCAACACTGAAATAAACCGATTCGATAACTCTATCAATGACACCTTGGTAAACATGAAAAACTTAAAAATGTTAAGCTTATCCGGACACTGTACCTCCAAAATGACTACCTTAAAAGGCATCAAGGGCTGTGATTCTTTAAAGTATTTAATCTTTGACTTTGCCATCAGTAAGGAAAACGAAAACGAAATGTACGAAGCATTATATAACAGAAACCTTACATATCTGTCTGTAGTTCACCCACTCGACCCACTTGAACTTGACAATATACCCATGTTAAAAATGAATGGAACATTTAATAAGCCTGTCATATTAAGTGGTGAAAACGAACAACGCTGGTACGATAGTGATTTTGATGCATTTTTCACTGAAATAAGCAAAAATGAAGGACGATATGAAGACTACCTTATGAAAGTAGATAGATGATAAAAACAGATAACAAATGACATAGGACAAATGATAAAAGAAATGAGGTAGAAAAAATGTATTGTGAAAAATGTGGTCAACAAATATCTGAAAATGCTCAATTCTGTTCACACTGTGGTAATTGTAAAAATACAGGAAACACAGCAAATGCAGCAAATGTAACTTCTAGTAGCTATACACATACAATTAATCAAAAATTAAGTAGCTTACAAGGAGAAAAAAACACATACTTTTTCCTAACACTCGGTACTACCATTGTACTAATAATCTTGTTCTTCCAAAAGTGGCTAAGTATACCCATCATAGGGCTGTTTAACAGTGACAAGTCTGAATTTTCTTTATATGAGGTTACTAATATCATCAAAAGCATTCATAATATGCTAAACTCTATGGATTCTTCTACTGGTACTGAAACACTTATTACCTTTGGTTTTATGGGACTATTTATAGTATCCCTTATTTTATTAGTAGTTTATTGTTTCAAACTGTTTACAAACCTTGAAAACAGTTTTACTTGGGGTAATATAGCTATGTTTTTTGTAATTATTCTATCGATAGCCTTCATTGTGTCAGTGTTTATAATTAATGGATATGTACAAGACAAAAGCGGAGGGTTGGTGTCTGGTACTATTTCATTAACAGCCATTCCTTACTTTACTGTAATACTGGCACTAGTACAAAAGTTCCTATTCATAAAAAAACTCAATGAAAAAGTATGGTATGAATGGAATGAACAAGAAAATATTAAAAAGCAAAGCATTACCAAAATATCATGTGACAAATGTGGTTATCAGTATGATTCAGATTCAAGCAACTGCCCCAAATGTGGCAATAGACCAGTAGTTAGTCATGCTTCTTCTTCTGCTTCTACTTGGATTTGTAAATCTTGTAATACCCATAATGATTTATATAAGGTTCTTTGTAAAGATTGTGGAAGGTCTAAATAGACTAGTATTTAAGGAATAAAAAAACAGTAACACATAAACAAAAGTGACAAACTTTGCAAAATAAAACCCCTTTTGAATTTTTCGAAAGGGGTTTATTGGTAGGTAATTATCTTTGGTTTTGTTTGTTCCATATTCAAGTTAGCATATGTATATGCTTCCCCTTTATTAAGTGGATCAATTACGCTTTCAAGCCTGTTCAGGTTATCATAGCTATACTTTGTAACAGCATAGTCGGCATCACCGCTATCTGTAACAATATCCAGACCTGTTATTGACAGCGGGCTTGAAAGTCCTGTGTACATTCTTACCTTGTTACCTGCGTTATCATAATAATACTGGGTATAGTTTTCAGGTGTTCCTGAATTATATGTTATTACTTTTTCCAGAAGACTCCTGTCACTGTATTCGTAGTCAATTCTTTTGTAGCTTTCAGTTTCGTTATATTTATTACACTTTTCGAACATCTTGGCAAGGTTGCCATTTCTGTCATAGTAATCTTTTTCGGCAGAGTAGTATATTGTGCCCCCAACCTCTTCAAAAGGAGTCTCAACTTTTATTAGCCTTCCCATGCAATCATATGTAAAGAATGTAGAATAATTTGGATTTGATTTATTTCCTTTTATATCGGTAAATTTAATCAATCTCCCAAGGGAATCATAACATTTTGTTTCAAAATCGCCTTTTACATTGTAGCTCTTTGTCAGTCTTCCCTTAAAATCGTATTCAAATTTGCCTGTCCACACATAAGGCTGGTTGGTTGACGGATCAATCCAGTTCTCATCATAGGCTCTTGCTGTCTTTTCCTGTGTTTTATTGCCCAGATAATCATACTCATACGTATCAGTATATGTCTTATCTTTTATACCATCATAGTTTGAATCACTGTAAGTCTCATTTTTTATTGTAAACCCGGAATTATTTAAATATGTTGAGCTCTCTATTGTCCCACCAGTTTCATTGTTATATACTTCTTTTGCTATCTTGACTGCTGTTCCGCTTAAAGCAGAGTAGTCGTATTCATATGATTCCTCCGATAAAACCCTAGATGCTCCACTTCTATAAATACCTACCCTGTTCCAATCGGCTTCACCGTCATATAATGTAAATTTCATACCAGAAACAATCTTGTTTTCAAGCCCCACATCCCCCGCTCTTATTTCCAGTGTAACCCATTGACCCGCAACAGGCAATACTCCAAGATCCCATCTACTTTCAGTATCCACTGTACCAAGGTTTATTAGGTCTGCACCCCAGAAAGCCCTGTGCTCCCACGAATCATTTTCATCCTTCCACTGAAGCATGACTTCTGATACCGGATGGTCTGATGAAAGCCTTACATCAACAAATATTATATCTCCTTGATTTACTTTCATTTTTATATCAGAATCATCAAAGGAATGTTCATGCATGCCACTACAGTCTGGGGATTTGTGATATGTATTAACTGCTTCATTTGTGTACCTCCAGTCCCATGCTGTGTTTTCATTTACAGCTGAAGGTACAGCTCCGAAAGGAAGATTGTCATTAAACCATGTAAATCTTTCATATGTTTTCTTGGACTTCAATGTATAGTCACTATTGTATTCATACTCTACAGAAGTTTTGTCCTGATTGTACTCTCCAGTTACAACTCCATTCATATCATACTCATAGTAATTGAGAATATCACCAATTCCGTCTAGCTGGCTGTATTCTCCTTTATATACAACTCCACCATTACTATTGATCTTTGTTATTATTTCATTTCCATTTTGGTCTTGTTCTATAATATTGAAATCTTCATCATTTATATCATTTGTTTTAGCTGAAAAACCGGACACTGACTCGGATATTTTTCTTCCCATCTTGTCATATGAGTAAACAACCTTATTATTACCTCCATTAGGATTCTGTTTCTCAACTACATTTCCAAACCAATCATAAATATATACTTCATCTACCACTCCTGCATTCTGACCTGACCTAGCTGTCACAAGATTTCCGTCGGCATCTCTTACATCCTCATACCACTGCCTTGTAAGGTAAGCTCCATCAAATTGACCGTTTCTTGCAACAACATTGTCTGAGTAGTCGTATTTTATAGTTACATAGTCTGTCCAATTATCAAGATATCTTCTTTCTTCCGTTGCATTTCCATATGAGTCAAAGGAATAATAGTTTGTCTGCTCTTTAAGAGTCCCATTCTCATATAATTTATACCACTCTACTTTCATGTCATTGGCAGATGGAATAAATTGTTCAAGTATTGTTGTATCACTGTCTTTTTTATAAGATTTAGAGTTTACATATTTATAAGTACTGTTGTAAGTGTAAGAATACTTATGCTCATCATCTACAGGATCATCATTAGTATCTCTATCTGATTGAACATCCCAATATCCTGTTAAGTTGCGGTAATCATCATAAGTAAAATTCTCAACTGACTTAATAAAATCGATTGTTCCATGATTGTATACCTTGTTAATAGTCTTTGTAACTAAATTCCTTACAGAATCATATTCATAAAAAGTCTCTTTTTTATGTGTCGGACCTTGACTGATTATACCCGTACAAAGTAGTTTTTTGTTAAATGTATAGGCATCATTATTAAAATAATTATCTATTTCAGTCTGAACTATATAATTTGACGGTATTTCTTCCACATAGTCATAGTATGGGAATCCATCAAACTGACCTATATTGTTTTGTGAATCTTCATTATATGTAAATTGATAGTTTCTTGTTGTTTTATAACTGTCAATATCATTAAAATTCACACTAGAGATCCTGTATAACTCCATTGAACCATTGGCTCCGCAGTTTTTTGTAAAGCTCTCATACACAAAATTTTCACAAGGTTTTGCACCAGATACATCGGAATTATACATAATGCTGTCAACACAGGCATAATAATTGGTATTTCCTTGAATGGGTGATTTATCAAAGAAGTCAAGCTTTGCATCTCTTATAGTATAATCATAAAATTCTGTCACATTCTCTCCAGGTTTTACATCTATATACTGTACACTCGATAAGAAATACTTGCCTGTATGTCCATCTATACCTGACTTGTTATATTTAATTGTCATAACATTCTGTGTATTACCCGCATCTGTAACTGTTACAGTAACATCAGAGGTATTATATGTAAAATCTATTTCTCTTTGTACACTGTCGATTACTTTTGTTATAACTGGGTAACCGTTCCTCATTGTGTGCTGAATCTTAATTTCATTTCCAAACCGATCCTTTATCCCTAACACTCTTCCATCAGTTCCAAAGTATGTTTTTGTACCATCTTTCTTAGAAAGCACAAAAGCAGATGTCATTTGTCCGTTAGAATATGAGCCCCCATCAATTTCAATAATCAGATCTTTCAGTGGATAACCTTTAAGATTGGAATTTCCTCCATCATCTCCAAAAGTAATTTCCCACGTTCCTGCGCTCCCATAATGAAGGTAATCCCTACTATATTCATTTCCTGTAACACTTGAATTAACATTTCTTCTTTCTATAAAGGGTAAATCAAAAGCCCATCCAGCTCCTATATCATAGTACTTTTCCGTTAGCGGTTTTTCATCAATGTTCTCAATATATGTATAATATTCCACTGGGTCCTGAATATTGACGTAGGCAGTTGTAAAGCTGCTGTATTCCACCGTCTGCCAGTACATATTGCTGCCTACAATCTTTTCATCATCATAATCATAGTAGCTATTGTTATACATCGCAGCGATATCAGTCGCTTCTTCCTCTGTATCATAGTATCCGTCTGTAAAAGTTGCACTATTGGTTGAAGTATTTACAACACTTCCTGTAGTGAGGTCATACACTGTTATTGTTTTAAAACATGTACCGGAAACTTTGTAAGTCCATCCAGAAACATCTGAGTTTGAGACTCAACATATGGTTCATAAATATTTGATCCGAAAAGAGAATAATACCTTCCAAGAGCAAAATCCATCCCATTTCTTCCCTTTAAGGTTAAGTCAGTTTTATGTATTTCCATATTTCCTGTTGCAGGATATATAACCTCATCCTTGACAGAAGTAATTCCTGTAGTTTCAGAGAAACTCTTATAGTTTGCTTCCGGATATACTGAATTGTTATATATCAAAGACTTGTCCGCTGCATCCTTTGCAAATACAACACAAATACTCAGATTTAAAGCCAGAATTACAAATAAACTGCATAAAATGAGTTTTTTCATGCCCTAGCCCCCTTATATTAGTCTATTTTTAGTTATTTGCGAAATGCTATAACGCTTGAATTTACTGCATTTCAAATTGATATTTTTATTGTTTTCCCCCTCTGCTTCTAGTAAAATATAGGTATCTAATCCAATTTTAAACAAGAGAAAGGGAAAACAAATGGTAAAACTTTATAAACAAATTTCTTTTGCTGACACATTCGAAGAATGTAAAGATGTTTTTCAAAATAATAAGCCAAAATTTCTTAAGCTACTCTCACAACATCTTGATTTATCTTCGCTTATACCACAGGATTTTTATTGGTCTTACCACAAAACTCTAGGGAGAGACCGTAAATATTCACTCTCTTCAATGCTTTCAGCATTAGTTCTGCAGAAAATTCTTGGCATTCCTACAGTTTCGCTACTCATTATTTTTCTTAATTTATGCCATGAAGCCCGTGAATTCTGTGGCCTTCCAGACGTCCCTCATAACTCTCAGTTTACACGGTTCAAACAAGATTTCGTTATTTACCTGGAAAACTTCTTTAACCACCTTGTAGATATTACAGAACCTATTTGCCAGGAAATTAACACTACTCTTGCATCCACTATCGCTTATGATACTTCAGGTATTGAAACCTTTGTAACTGAGAATAACCCAAAGTTCATAAATTCTATCATAAAAAAACTCAAGGCTTTCTACAAGGACAAGCCTGATGTCGATGTATATAAAATGGCTTATAGCCTTATGCCTTCTTCAGCCTCTGCAAACAAAGAAATCAAGCAACTCTACATAAACGGCTACTTCTGCTATGTCTACAAGTTTGGCATTATCACCAACGGCCTCGGCATTCCAAGACATATTGCCTTTTTGGATAGTGACTTCAAAAAGAAACATCCTGAAATGCACATTGAGAAAAAATCGGATTCTCCAGACGAAGATAAATCTATTAGTGATTCCAAATCCCTTAAACCAGTATTTGCAGACTTCTTTACTCTTCACCCGGATTTTAAACCAAGCACTTTCCTTGGTGATTCTATTTTTGATACGTGCGATACCTACACATTGCTCTTAGATGAACTCAAGTTTCAAAGGGCTCTAATACCTTTGAATTCCAGAAATTCAAACCCTAATCTTCCGCCTATTAAATACAATGATGATGGTTGGCCACTTTGCTCTAAAGATTCTTCTGTACCAATGAAACCAAATGGCTGGAGCCGAGAAGAAGGAAGAATCGAAAGATTCAAATGGCGGTGCCCACAGGCAAAACTAATTAAAGGTAAATGGGTTACTTCTTGTGATAACCCCTGTAATGGCAAGCCTTGCGGTCGTGTAACCTTCACATCTCCTGCCATGGATAAACGCATGTATCCAGGTGTGATTAGAGGCTCTGACGAATGGATTTCTGACTACAAAATTAGGACTGTAGTAGAAAAAAACATTCAATACCTTAAGGAGCCTATGGCCTGTGGTAATCTTAAAACAAGAGACAACCTAACTATTAAAGCAGATTTATATCTCGCAGGTATCACACAACTAATTACTGTAATACTTGCAGATAAAATTCATGAGCACAAGTATATACGTAGTTTAAAACCTTTAATCGCTTGATTTACTAACTTACTCTTGAAACTTATGTCTTATACATAAGCTTATTTGTGCTGTAATTTCATCAACAAGGTTCTGGTTTTTCAGTCAAATCACTAACATATATCCCTCTTAAGTTATCAAAGTCCATTTTACATCTCTTCTAACTTTTTACATCTGATTTTTTAAGTCATTTTGCAAATGCCTATTAGTCTATTTTAATAAAAAACCCGGAAATATTCTTCTTATAGCATTTATGGCTGCATCTTTAATAGAAATATATACATTTTCATTTACAAGAGCTCCGCTTGTGACAGATTCAATATCGTCAGAAGCTAAAACTTCTTCTCTTTCTTCTACATTTATGGCACTCAAATCCTGTGTATCTTCACTTATCATATCAGCTTTAATTTTTGTTTTATTTGAATTTTGCCAGACTGAATAATCATTTTTTATTACCATAAAATTATCCATGAATGAATTTACATATTCAACATCTGTCATGAAAATATAAGGATTTAATTTTGCATTATCATTGCTTATCTCAATAACTTCTGGTTCAGTACCAAGTTTATACATTGTTTTGTCATTTTTAAGCGCTAGAGAATAAAGCCCTCCTGCATATATGTCAATTATCCCTGACAAATCATTTGCCCTCACAATACCGCTTGCTATGTCTACCTGCCCATTACCTAACTGGCCATTCATATTATGACCCCATCCCCATACACTACCATCACTTTTTAATACAATAGTATGTTGCCATCCACCTGCTGCCTTATCAACATTCTCAATTCCGTCTACTCTATATGGTACTTCACGGTCTATACCTTCATCATAAGCAAAAATATTCCCTCCATGTTTGCTATCCCCAAGCTGTCCGAAATAGTTGCTTCCCCAGGTATAGACATAACCGTTTTGGTCTATTGCTATTGAATGATTAAAACCTGCCGCTATGTATTTTATGTTTGTAAGATCATTTATCTTGACTGGTAAATCGGCAGGCTCAGTAGAATTGTTTCCAAGTTGTCCTTCAAAGTTTTCCCCCCATGCCCACACTGTTCCATCTTGTTTTAATGCAATAATATGAGCAAATCCTGCTGAAATACACTTAATATCAGACAATCCTTCTATTACCTTTAGCGAATCATCATCCATATTCCATGCCCACACTGACCCGTCATTTTTTAAAACTGCCGCCTTTTTTTCACCAACTGCAATCTGATTAACCGAAGATAAAACATCACTTTTTTTTACTGACTCTGAATTCATATCAAACGAATATACTGTACCGTCTTTAAATAGTACATAAGATTTTGATGTTCCCTGATAAACCGATGAGATAGTAGGACTTGCAAAAACACTAACTACTGGGATGGCACAAACCAGAAATACACTTGCAATAAATACCAACTTCCTATTACTACTATACTTCATTGTAAATCATCCCCTTATTCATTTTTCCAACATTATATACCTTTTATCTACCTTATTCAACATATTTTAACATCAATTTAAAATATGGTTATTATCTGTCAAAACAAAGCACCAAGTGTCTTCCCATTCCCTAGCCTCTATTTCCTGCCAAAAAAGCAAAAGGGAATGTCCAGTTATTTCGACATTCCCTCAGTATTTTGCACATTCTCGAATCTTCCTTTAATTGTTAATGTGTTATAGTTTTATAAAGCAATATTTACAACCGATAGTTATTGCCAGTTACTTAATTTTCTCCATTCTCAAAATACACTCCACATGTGCCGTTGTTATAAAAGGACTGAAAAGAAAACATATAAAAAGAACGAAGATACACCTATATAGCCTTTCTATTGCTACGTTCTAAGCAATTTTTATTTTTTCTAATTTTGATGATACTAAATGCTCTTTAAAGCTAAAACCATACTTCTGTTTAACTTGACTCAAAAGAGGCAAAACTATTTATCTAGACTATAAATCACGCTGTACCATACTTTCAAATGGTGGTTTGGTGCGCACAAAAAAGACTCACAACCTATAATAGTTGGTTGTGAGCTTCTTTTATATAATTATCATTACGGGGAACTCTATGCAGCTTTTCTACGGGTTGTAACATCGAATATTACAGCAGCAGCAAGAACAATACCTCTTATGATATATTGGTATGAAATGCCTACTTGCATAAGATTCATCCCTGCTGTTAACGAAGTCATTACGAATGCTCCAATAATAGACCCTGTAACCTTACCAACACCACCATCTGCCGATACCCCACCAACGTAAGCAGCTGCAATGGCATCCAGTTCAAACAGTGTTCCGGCTGTAGTAGTTGCAGATTGAAGCCTTGAAGTATATAATATTCCTGATAATGCGGCAAGCATGCTCATTGAACAAAACACTATATAGGTTATTTTCTTTACATTTATACCACTTAACTTTGCTGCTTCAGGATTTCCACCAACAGCATAAATATGTCTTCCCAAAACTGTTTTTGATGTAATAAAGTGGTAAATTGCTACTACTAAAATAACAATAACTACTGTCCATGAAAGACCGTTATATCCTGCAAGTATCCATGTTATATAGGCAATAACCGCTGATATAAAAACCAATTTTGCTCCAAACAACTGTGGTGATAGAACATCAAACTTATATTCCGCCCTTTTTTTTCTGGATTTGATTTCACTAATAACATAAAGACCGACGGTTAATGCCCCGATGATAATAGTTAAAAGGTGTATCCCTTCAATTCCGCCAATATCGGGAATAAAACCATTTCCAATGGCATTGAATACTTTGTCCTTAACTATTATTGTTCCAGTCCCTTCTGTAACCCTGAGCAATGCACCTCTAAAAATCATCATTCCGGAAAGTGAAGCAACAAATGCAGGGATACCGAGCTTTGCGACCAAAACACCATTATACATTCCAACTATAACACCTAAAAGCAGTATTACAGGTATAACAACAACTACCGATAATCCCCATTGCGAAAGCATGATGGCGGCCACCGCACCTAAAAATCCAGCTGTAAAACCTACAGACAGGTCTATATGCTTAATTACAATAACTAGTGTCATACCTACAGCCAATACCGCAATATATCCAGTCTGATTGATCAAATTGCTGATATTTCGCGAGGATAAGAAAAGTCCCTTAGTTCCTATAGTAAATACCGCCATTATTACAACAAGAGCTATATACATTCCATATTCACGAATATTCTGCTTCAGTAAAGACTTTACTTCTTTAATGAGTTCCATAATAATCCCTCCTATTCCGTTGCCATCTTCATGATTTTTTCCTGGGTGGCTTCTTCTGCCGTAAGTTCGCCGGCTATCCTGCCCCCGGATACAACATATATCCTATCGCTCATACCAAGTATTTCAGGCAATTCAGACGATATCATTATAATACTCATACCCTGCTTCACCAGATCGTTCATTATGGTATATATTTCAAACTTTGCCCCTACATCTATACCCCGTGTAGGTTCATCAAGTATCAGAATCCCCGGTTTTGCAAACAGCCACTTTGCCAGAGAAACCTTTTGCTGATTTCCGCCGCTTAAGTTTCCAACTATTTGCTCAATGTGAGGGGCTTTAATGTTGAGAGATGATTTATACTCATTTACTACCTTTATTTCTTCATTTTCATTTATAACGCCATTGCCCGAGATTGATTTCAAATTTGCTAATGTAGTGTTTTGGCGGATGCTCTGAATCAGTATCAAACCATCCCCTTTTCGGTCTTCAGTAACATAGGCAATGCCCGCACGAACTGCATCATCCGGATGTCTTAGAACCTTTTTTTCTCCGTTAACAAATAATTCTCCCTTTATCCTGTATTCCGCCGGATTGCCGAAAATACTTTTTGCCAGCTCTGTACGGCCCGCACCCATTAATCCCGCAATTCCTATAATTTCACCTTTTTTTACATTAATATTTATGTCACTCAATAGCTTTCTTCCAACTCCAGGGTCATAGGCATTCCAATTCTTTAGTTCAAAAACCTTGTTGTCTGCTGGTTTGAAATCCCTCTTAGGATATATATTTTCTATCTCACGACCAACCATATTTTTGATTATTACGCTTTCTAAAATCTCATCTTTTTGGGCATCCATTGAACAAATTGTTACCCCATCGCGTATTACGGTTATGGTATCTGCAATTTCTATTACTTCCTTTAGCTTATGGGATATCATAATAGAAGTGATACCCTGACCTTTTAGTTCCTTTAAAAGGATCAGCAAATTTTCACTGTCATCTTCATTCAACGCAGCAGTAGGTTCATCAAGAATCAATAGTTTGACATCCTTGCTTAAGGCTTTTGCTATTTCCACCAATTGACGTTTTCCAACACCTAAATCTTTTATTTTTGTTGCAGGATTTATATTTAGTCTTACTTTTTTTAATTCTTTTTCTGCTCTTATAATTGTCTTATTCCAATCAATAACATTACCCTTTTTTATCTCATGGCCCAAGAATATATTCTCGTATACAGTCATTTCAGGGAAAAGCGCCAATTCCTGATATATGATGGCAATTCCTGTTTTTTCACTATCCCTGACACCTGAAAACTTTTGGACTACCCCATCAAAAATAATATCACCCGAGTATTGGCCATAACCATAAACACCGCTTAAAACCTTCATAAGTGTCGATTTACCGGCACCATTTTCACCTACAAGGCAATGAATTTCACCCTTTTTCACCTTGAAATTCACATTACTTAAAGCCTTTACCCCGGGGAATTCCTTGGTTATGTTTCGCATTTCCAGTATGTGTTTGTCCATACGCCAAACGCCCCTTTGCCCAATACATATTTACCACGCAAATTTCTTCATTAAAAGCTACGGAGCATCGAGCCCCTTCGCTTTTGCCTCTTTCACTTCGTTCGAAAGAGGTGGAATAAAGGAATAGTGACAGATTTGACTGTCACTATTCCAACCATAGCAATTGCTACCTTTTATTGTAATCCCGTAAAATCTGAAGCTGGATAATAACCTGAATCAATAAGTGCAGCCTTAACATTATCCTTGTTAACAACTATAACCTCAGTCTGTTTTGCCTTAACATCAATATTACCATTGTTATATGATCCTGTAGTCTCAGGTGTAGTTCCCTTTAATAATGCAACCGCCATTGCGATTGAGTCTTTTACCAAGGTACGCACATCCTTGAATACGGTCATTGATTGCTTACCATCTATAATATATTGAACAGAAGCCTTTTCAGCATCCTGACCTGTTATTGTATAACTCTTAACCGCTGTATCCGCTTTAAAAGTATCTGCAATTGAACGTGCAGTACCATCATTTGGAGCTAGTATAAATACATCACCCTTATCAGCTGCGCTTGCAACAGTCAAATTGGCTTCAGCCTTATTTTTAGCTACATTGAAGTCCCAGTCTGTTGTTACCTGACCGATTATTTTACTCATTTCCTCACGCGTTAATGTAGCCTTATCTTTTAAAGCTATTGCTTCACTGGAATTTTTTATAACAAAAGTGCCATCAGCGATCTTCGGCTGCAATACACTCCATGCGCCTTCAAAGAATAGGAATGCATTATTATCTGACGCAGCACCGGCATATAGATAAAGTGGAAGTCCTTTAGCTTTTGCATTGTCAATCAAGTACTGCCCTTGTGCCTTACCAACAGCCACACTGTCAAAAGTTACATAGTAGTCAACGGCATCGGTACCAGTTATCAACCTGTCATATGCAATTACCTTTATACCCTCTTTTTTTGCAGCCTCAACTGCTGCTGCCGCTGCACCACCATCATGCGGACAAATAATCAATACTTTTATTCCTTTAGTTATTAAAGCTTCAACATTTTCTTTTTCCTTTGCCGATGAACCCTGACTGAATAAAATTTCTACGGAATAATTTGTATCCTTCAAAGCTTCCTTGAACCTTGTTTCGTCTTGAACCCATCTCGGCTCATCCTTTGTTGGCAGTACAATACCTATGTCAGTACCCCCGCTTTTTGTTCCGCTTGTAGTTCCTGGAGTAGCAGGCTTGTTTGATGCACAACCTGCAAACATTGCCATAATCATAAATACGGAAATAATTACAGATAATATTCTTAAATACCTTTTCATTTAAAAACCTCCTTATAATTATCTACCTAACACAAGGACCTGGTAATTGCACCTTTTTTGTTGTCAGCTTTTTGCACCTAGCTTATTCCAGATAATCTACAAAAAGCAGAAAAAGCTAATTACTACCTGCATCCTTTAATTGAATTATAGCATTGCAGCCTCTAGACTTACTTAATGCAAATCTGTAAATTATTTGCTCAATGAAATTTGTATAAGAAGGCATAGCATTTTTTTAATGTGAAAAAAAGTAAGAAAAGAAAATGGGTTTAAAAACAAAGAAAACAGTGGGAATATGTTTGTTAAACATATTCCCACTGTTTATTTTCTGAATCAAAATAAGATAAGAGTTATTATATTAAATATCTCAAAAACTTTTTATTATACCTAGCAAATATTGTCTAAACACTGCAAAATCTATAGAATTAACTGAACCATCACGGTTTACATCTGCGGCTTTACTTCCATCTGAGCTAAGGCTGTCAATACCCAATAAGAATTTTCTCAATGCTGCAAAATCTATAGAATTTACTGCTTTGTCATCATTAACATCTCCAATTATATATTCCGATGAATTTCCAGCTATTGCTTTAACATAAGCATCAAGCACTGACTGGGTTGAATTTATTCTCCAATCGGTCTCCTTATTTTGATTAAACCAAACAACTGCGAATATATTACCATATGAAGATCTAATTGTATTAAATGATTGGGTAATCCAAGCCGTCTTATCTCCACCCACTTCTGTAGACGCCCATTCTGCTATCATTATCTTTTTGTTGGTGGACTTTACTGCACTATACGCTTGAGCAAATATTTGATCAAAGGTTTGCCATGTACTTCCCCATGATTGTGTCGTACCCCAGTTATACCCATCTATCGAAACATAATCAACATATCCTTCTCCAGGGTAATGATCCATATAACTTGTCCCAGCACCAACATTCGAACAGTTTACATTGTATATCCATTTGACATTGCTAACACCTTGTGCTCTAAATAAGTCTACGATATGCTTAAACGCTGCTTTAACAGTTTCACTGGTATTAACACCTGACTTATTTCCTATACCCCATGGATACCAATCGCCATTTGCTTCATGGAGAGGTCTTAACCATATTTCCTTTCCAAATGACTTTATATCGTTAGCCATTCTTGTTATGTAAGAATCAGCTTTTCCATTGTTAATATCAACTGAAGTATACTCCCATGGTTCCCATGTAACCATTAAGACTGAACCATTCGCACTTGCAGCTTCAGCCATAGATCTTACAGAACCAAAATCAGTACTCCAGTTTATAAACGTGTGCACAATGTCAAGCTTTCTTTGTTGTAATTGCTGGAATTCTTTAATGTTGCTTTCTGAAGGTTGAGTTCCTACCCACGCACCTACCAGTAAATTATTCCCACTTTCAGTCGTTGTTGCACCATAGATAGCAATAGGTAATAAGCTCATAATAATGCTGCACGATATAATCAGTGCCAAAACCTTTTTCATTAAATTTCCCCCCTGTGTAAATTTCAATATTATCTACTTTAATTATATAAACGCACATATTTGAATACAATTGTCATATAGCACTCAATTGTAATATATTACTCAATCATTAAAAATTCTTATACCACAGAAGTACTTCTATGTGTTATCATTATATTAATACCAGCAATCGTCTCGTAACTGAATTAATTTCTAAAGTGTGCGAAGCACAGAAAGAGGAAGTACATTATTAACATTATGAAAGCATAGAAATTAGTAATGTTAATATGCACTAGTAAGGAAGATTTGGTGTAATATGATTAATGACAAGCAATCAATATTTAATCCCTATATTATTGAGGTTTTTTATACCCATGAAAAAAATGTCCCATATCCTGTGGGAACTCATTTTGAAAAGAGAGTTGTCAGGTTGTATGAGCTTGAACTAATTACAGGAGGAACCGGAACTATCATTACCAACGGTGAAACTGCTAAAGTCTCAAAAGGAGATGTGTTTTTAAGGGAGCCCGGCACAATAGTTGAAGGTTACTCAGGTTATTATTTTATTGTCATTGTTTTTGACGTTTTTTATGATATCTCAAGAAAAAGTCTTTACGCTACCTCTACCCCTTATTGGATGGCAGATGAAAAAGCAACGCTCCCAAATATCGGATTTTTCAAAGACGTGCCTTATATAATTACAACTTTTAATTATGAGATTGAGTACTTATTCCAATCCGTATTCAATGAGTTTATTAAAAAGCAGCAGAATTGCCAGTTGATTTTGAAGGCGCATCTTATGAGCATATTAAATCTCTTACTTGTATCCCCCGAAAACACCATCAAAAGGATTAAAACACGGTCTTTTGAAAGTAATTATGAAATAATAAAGTCTTCTCAAAAGTACATAGATAACAACCTACATAAGGATTTAACCTTGTTAGACCTTGCTGAAATGTGTGGAGTAAGTAAAAATTTCTATTGCAAAATATTTAAAAGTATAATCGGACTATCACCATTTGACTATATTATCCAAAACCGCATGAATACCGCAAAAAGATTATTGACAACAACAAATATAAAAATATCCGATATAAGTATTATGTGCGGCATAAGCGACATAACATACTTCCATAAGCTTTTTAAAAAACATGTTAATATGACTCCTGCAAATTTTCGTGAAAGATTTAGTTTCACAACAACAAAAAACAAGTTGTAATTTCATTTTTGAAGGATAAATCTGTAATTTACCACTATCAGTATACAATGTATTGTTATATGCTCCTTAACTTTCTATTGTTGCTTGGTTTTAGGCCATTGGGACTTAGGGATATTTATATATACATCTTCAAGTCTATGGAACCTATCATTAATTATAACATCTACCATATTATCCTTTGTCACAAGTTCTGGTGCTATTTTGAAATAAGGCACATCATATTTGCCATCATTTATACTATCATTTGTCTGTACAAGGCCGCCTTTCGCCATTGTAATCGCATATTCTGCCGCTGTTCTGGCAATTTTATCAATGGGTTTATAAACTGTAGCAATCTGCGTTCCTTCCACAACCCTCTGGCAAGCATCCAAGTCTGCATCCTGCCCTATAACCTTAACTCTACTTGTCAGTCTTTTCTCTGCCAGAACATCAATAGCAGCACTTGCAAGAGTATCATTTGCACCAATTATCGCATCTACCTGTGTGCCTGAATTAATAGTATCCTCCACATACTTAAAAGCATCCTCATAGAGCCAACCCTTAACCCAAGTTTCACCGACCAGTTTTATGCTGCTATTCTCTATTTCACTACTTAGTGTCTTTTTGTATCCTTCATTAAACATATATGAGTTATTGTCAGATGGTGAACCATTTATAACAAGATAATTACCTTTAGGAGCACTTTTAAGAATTGCCTTTCCCATAAGTTCTCCTACCAGTATATTGTCGAATGAAATATATAAATCAACATTTGCATTCTTTACAAGCCGATCATAAGATATAACCCTTACTCCTCTGTTTTTTGCAGCCTTGACCAGGTTTGCCGCTTTCGCAGCATCATTTGGAACTAATACCAATATATCAATATTCTGATCGAGAAGATATTCCACTTGTTTTTCCTGTTCAACGCTGTCACTATTGGCAGTCTGCACTATGACCTCTGCTCCAAGCTCATTTGCCCTTGCCACAAAAATATCTCTGTCGCTGAGCCATCTTTCATGCACAAGAGTATCCATCGAAAAACCGATAACTATTTTATCTTCTCCTACTGAGCTTTTATCAGTTGTTTTTTCATTTATCGATGAACATCCGACAATAAAAACATCCAGTACTACCACCAAACACAATATTTTCACAAAACATTTTAAGCAGTGCAATTCAACTCCCCCCAAGATTTTATTATTAAGCCGTAAAAGTCCCCTTGTATTCCGTAGGTGTAACTCCTACAATCTTCTTAAATATCCTGCTGAAATAATTCGGATCACTGTAGCCCGTATTGTAGCAGATTTCCTTTATACTCGAATTCTTATTCTCCAACAAATCCTTTGCAATTCTGATCCTTATTCCTGTGAGATAGTCAATAAAGTTTTCACCAGTCTCCTCTTTAAAAAGCTTGCTTAAGTATTGAGGACTTACATTTATTTCATTTGATATATCCTCTAATGTTATAGATTTCGCATAATTTGCTTCTATATATTCCTTTGCCCTTGTAATAAGTTCGCCGGTTTTATAGCTGCGGTATACATTTATCTTGCCTGCAACATCCTCTACTATTCTTTTGCCCCAGAGCCTCAATTCAGTCATATCCTCTATAGAAAGCATCTCTTCAAGGAAATCAGTTTCATTTCCATCTGTCTCACTATCATATTTTCCAGCCATCCGTTGTACAAGGAATAAAAGTTCCAACAGCTTGTTCTTTATCCTTAGGTGCTGTCCATTATATACACCCGATAACCAGTCAAAAATACAATTAAAGGCTTCTATACTCTCACCCTTATCTCCTAGAGCTACACTTTGCATAAGGAGTTTTTCTTTGTGTTCAGGATACCCTTGAGTGTTTACAAGCGTTATATCCATAAAATGCTTGATACCGGTGCCATTTAATGAACGAAGTGCTTTCAACGCTTCCTCATACGAGGCTGACATTGTTTCAAAACTTTTCTGATTGCCTATACCTATTTTCAAACCACATTCCAATTTACCGGAAAGATGCTTTGAAAGCGTCTCAGCAAAAGCAATTGCAGCTCGCTGTACAAAAGCCGAATCCTCAGTCATGTAAGCTACCGGTACAAACACAACTACACGATTTAGCATCAGAGGTCCTACTATACATTTTCCTATATTACTTACTGTGTCTCTAAAAAGCGAATATACTTTCCTGCTTTTTAAATTATTTCCTATCCTATCGACCAGACCCTCTTTATCCTCTTCATAGCTAAACTCAATCGTCATCACATATCCGTTGTTTTCTTCTATACTTAAAAGCTCCCGGTAATTCAGAAGTTCTTTCTTATTATTATCAAACATTACTAAAGAGTAAATAAAACCATTTTCAAGAACTGGCTGTATCCTCTCTATCTTCTCCTTCAATTCAAGCATATTTTTGCGGTTTTCCTTTTCAGCCTTAACAATATCAATTGCTTTATTTAAGGCTTCCACTACCTTTTTGCGGTTAGCCGGTTTTAAAAGGTATTCTATAACCCCAAGGTTTACAGCTTCCTTTGCAAACTCAAACTGGTCAAAGGCACTCAAAATAATAAAAACTACATGCCTGTGGAGTTTCTTAATCTCCCTTATAGTCTCAATTCCATTAATTCCAGGCATTTTAATATCCATAAACACAATGTCCGGCACACTATATTCAACTTTTTCTATAGCTTCACGTCCGGATCTGGCAGTGGCAATAATTTCAACATTGTTGAAGTTTTTATCAATTATATATTTTAGCGAATCAATTGCAATCCTTTCATCATCAGCTATCATGACCCTAAACATTCCGATTCCTCCTGGGTAAAACTAGTTAATGGTATATTTAATATAACCTCTGTCCCGTTCCCCGGCTCACTATATATCTCCATAATTTTGTCATCATTGTAGAAAATCTTTAACCGGCTGAGTATATTATTCATTCCTATCCCGTTTGTATGCCCTCTATTTGTACTTAAACTCACTTCCCTGCCGCTTGACTTCCCGTTCAATATCTCACTGATCTTTTCTTCTGACATTCCCTTTCCATTATCTTTTATTGAAATTTGGGCATATTGCCCGTTCCTTATCGCCTTTATCCATATCCTTCCCACATATTCAACATCACCAATGCCATGAATAAAGGCATTTTCAACAATAGGCTGAAGTATCATACACGGAATTTTTACATTAAGAATACTCTCATCACTATAGAGCGAAAACTCTACCGTGTCAGAAAAGCGTACTTTTATCAAGTGTACATAGTTTTCAATGTTCTTTAGCTCCTCGCTAATTGTAACAGGTCTATCCAGATTTCTGATATTATATCTAAAAAGTTCAGCTGCATTTTCAATAAACATGCAGGCTCGATCCGCACCTTCAAGCATTGCTAGCTGTGCGCCTGTATTAAGTGTATTGTACAAGAAATGAGGGTTAATCTGCGCTTGCAGTGCATGGAGTTCTGCCTCCCTGAGATTGCTCTTCATCAGAAGATTTTCCATTTCCCGCTCATTAAGCCTGCTCTCAAGTTCAGCCTTTTCCTTTATCTGAGTAATATATTGCCTTATACTTTCTGTCATACGATTAAATGCTTCCGCCATTACACCTATTTCATCTTTAGACCCCACCATTACTTCCGGAACATCAAAATTACCGTGCGTAATTTCATCAGCAGCCCTTGAAAGTTCTGAAATAGGCTTCGTTATACTGTAGGTATACCATAAAATCATCATTATGTTTAAGAATATAACAAAAGCAATCAAGCCAATATTAAGCGTCTGAACTATATTTGAACTGTTCTTGACTGACAAATAGCTGTCAGTATTCTGCAGCAGTAAATTATTATTAAGCTTTTGAATATACTCGTTAATATAATTATAGATTTTCTTACTTTCACTATAGTGTAAAAGGTATTCCTCAACTGCTCTGCCCCTTCTTGCAGTCACTGCTGCATCTGTTTCTTCAAAATAAGTTGAAATCATATATTTGATATCCTTGAGCATCAGTATATTTTGTACATTTGAATAGTGGGTATTGATTGATTCTACATCTTTCTTAAGTTCATTTGAATATTGGTAATAGTTGCCGAGGCTTTTGGAATACTTCGTAGCAAGATAATCCTCATACGAAAGATTCAAATTCTTCAAACACTTACTTAGGTTATTCAATTTTACGTTCATCTCAAATGTTGTGCTCATCTTTCTCATAAGCATGTTTATTCCGTAATAGGGATATATATTTATAACGCCCATAATAACTATAGTAGCCATAAAGTATGTTATGAGCCTCTTTTTTAATTTATTCCTGCTCCATAGTTTCCTAAGACCTCTCCAAAGCCGCATTTTATTCTTCTCCAGACTTTATATATTCTGAAATATTCTCTCCTGTAATTACCATAGTATTAACCTTGAAATAAGCCGATGTCCTGCCAATTTTTTTAATTTGCACCATAGCTTTGATGGCATCATAGCCCATTTGCTCGTAATCTGCACTGACAGTCCCAAAAACTACCCTCTTATCAATATAACGCAACAATTGGGGAGAATACCCGCTACCTATAATATTGTAATCCATTTTATTCAAGTCAATTAATCTCTGTACAACCAGCGTAGTGTCCTTTGATGTTGTACATATAATGGAATCCAGTCCATTGGGATTTTGAATCAAATCCCTTATGGTATCTTCTATATTAAGGATGTCCGTGCTGTCATACTCAATAGTTGTTATTTTTATATTTGGGTAATCCTTCACAGAATCCTTGATACCCAAAATCATCAGATTCTTCTGCACAGTCTCATCAATCTGGCCTTTACTGATAAGAACCGCTGCATTTGACTGATCTCCCGCTGCCGCAAGCAACATTCTTCCCAGCTGCACTCCTGAATCATAGGCATTTACTCCTACAAAAGCAGCCCTCTTACTGTTTTCTGCATCCGTACCTATAGTTACTACAGGCATACATTTTTCTACAGCACAATCTATAAGTTCTCCTGCTTCTTTTTCATCCCAAACATGAGTAATAATCCCATCTAGTCTGGAGGCAATTGCAATATTCATATATTTTTGTTCATCACTTCCATTCACGACGTTTGGTCCATTGAACTCAACCGCTACGTTAAATTCCTCCGATGCTTTCTCAACTCCATTTTTTACCGAAAGCCAAAGAGAATCTTCTAAATTTTCACAAATCATAGAAAAGTGATATTCCGGTTCATTTCCAGGTACTATTATCTCTTCAATTTGGCCGGCATCAGAGAGAGCAGTATTTATGCCATAATATATATAAGACGTAACAAAGACTATAGTTAGAATTATAATTGATAAAAGAAAAATGTAATATTTCTTCTTCATAGCCACCTCCATTACTGCATAGCTACAATTATACAAATAATTTTAACAAAATATGAGCATATAGATATAAATGTGAATTTTGCTAATTATATTACAGATTTTCAAAGCAGCATATCGTTAATTATGGATTAGGGAAAGTAACTGAACATTTCTCACCCTTCAAGTCTGTATAGTACAAAACTAGACTATTATCTACTACTTGCAAATACCCATCATGTTCCGCATCTTCCTGGCCAGTTAATTTGTATCCTAAATATGCCTTATCATTTTTTAAACCGACAACCCTCCCGCTTAACACAACTTCACCTGAACCAGATGATTTAACTACTACATCAATATTTACAATATCCTTACTTACTTTAATAAAGTAATTTTGAGGTTTTTCAGATTTTACATAAGCAGGATCATTTTCTACGTTGACTGCTTCTTTGCCAGCTGGTTTTACGAATTTTTCCAAGGCAGTCTCTATTGCTTGTGGAGTGTAGCCTTCGCCCTTAGGAGAAAGGGTTATTTTCTTAGTTTTGCTATCCCAAATAACATTTAAATTCATTTGTTCTGCTACAAATCTTATAGGAAGCATTGTCCTGCTGTTTTTAATTACTGGAGCCTGTTCTATAGTCATGTTCGAAAGTTCTGAATATTCACCATATACATAGTTATTACAAACAGTTGCAATATTGCTGCCAAGTGATAATTTTGCATACTTGTATGTATTCAATGATCTATAATTTTCTACCGTTTCTCCTGTATCTTCATCTTTATAGGAATAATCATACGAATCCATTTTTACTTTATTCAATATCTCTATGGATTTATTTTGTCCGTTCCATATAACTATGTATCCCAGCGATTCGGATATAAATCTTAAAGGCACGAGAGTTCTATTACTTGAAGGATCAACATATGGAGGAACATCTAAAGTCGTACTTTTGCCATTAATTGTAGCAGTCGTACTATTTACCTGAAGCACAACTGTTGTCCCTGCCCCTTCAGCAAACGTAACCGTTGTCATACCAAAAAGAAGCACAGCAACTAGTACACCTGTCACCAACACACTAAAAACCCTTTTAATTTTCATTAAAATACCTCCTCAAATAACATAAAAATTATTTATAATTTTTTAAAAATAATCAATAATTATATTCGCCTCGTAATACCGTGATATGCGCAATATAATTATAACACAAACTCAAGATTTTTCCAAAACATTATACATTTAAAATTCCTTTTGAATTTATTAGACTGCAAGATTTATATGCTGAATAGTTCCCGATGTCCCATTTTCTCTTAAGAATATACCGGTCTTCTGGATTTCCCCATTTAGGTTATTTGAAGTGTCCTTTAAGCTAAACTGTGTATTTATATTTCCAATATATAATGCACCTATGCCCTTGTCCGCAAGAGAAAACAGCATATCCTTTCCCAAGTCATCTTTTACCCATATTTTTAGCTTACTGAAAACGGCATCATTTTCATCAATCCACCCATTGCTATCAGAATCATACTTTTCAAGTTCTGAAAAACCATCCCCGGACTGAGGACCAAAAAGCTCTTTTCCATCATTTATTATTCCGTCGTTGTTTAAATCCAATGCCAAAAAGCCGCTTTCCTTTGAAACAAAAGAAATCTGCTCTGTTACTCCATCAAAATTAAGATCAAAGCCTATTTTATTGTTGGATAGTTTTAAGGTATTATTGTTCAGATTTATTACCAGAGGGTCGATGACTTTAGCATCTCCGGCTCTTATCGATTTGCTCTCATAAGAAGTATACTCTCTTTTCATATCCAGATCTATTTTAAATTCTATGTTTCGTCCATCTGATGTTTTTACCATTCCCTTTGCAGAAAATGTCATTGTCTCTTTTTCGTAGTACTGCTTACGATAATCATATTCCAATCCCCAGCCGCTTCTGTTTTGTACGTTTTCATTTTTTGCTGGCAGATTACTAATATCAATATTTTTCCTATTAGCTAATTCCTTTATTTTCCCTGCTACTTGAAGTTTTACTTTTCTACCAGAAAAAACTTCTATGAATTTTTCTATTAGCATAATTTTACGCCTATCTTCGCTGCTGAGTTCACCGTCTATTTCATCCTCTTCTTTCGCAGCCTCAGACCTTTGCAGTTCACCTCTTCCTTCTTTAGAAATTTCCAGAATATCGCTGATATTTTTCTTTACCGCTGGGTTCTGAAGCTTTTGAGCTTCAAAGTCCGGTCTGCTGCCAACCCAGAATTTCAAAGTCTCCTCCTCAATATGACTCTCCATATATGTCGACTTAGATGCCATAGTAACAGAGGATTCTCCTATTCTCATAAAAATGCCGCCTCCTTGCTTTTATGAGACCAAACTCATTTATATTCATCCTTGAAGAACTCTAAGTTCCTTTTTTCATTTGTATAAAAACATCTATTATAATTATCGGTATATTATTAAAAAGTTATTATAAAGTTTCTGAGACTAGAATCCATTCAGCTCAAAAAATATACCATTCACCTTATATTTCTTACATCTTAAGAAACTCAAAAGACAAATTTCAATTATTTTTGTAACATATAAGTGTAAGGAACAGCCGAGGTTATATTCTCAGCATTCCTAAGTTTAATTGATTAAAAAAATTTAAAGGAGATGAACTCTATGTCAAACGTTTTATTAGCAACAGTAGTATCCGAACCTCAACCTCAATCAGGCCAATCCCATCGTTCAAGCGGTAATTTTTCGACTGATTCCATGCCTGATGGCACAAAATACTTTCTATTTAAAGTAATTAATCATCCTAATCCAGATCCAATAAGGTTCGATGTCATGCAGGACAAAAGTGCTGCCAAAGATCCTACCTGGTATAAAGATGTTTATAACAACAAGCAAGAAGATACACACATTGATAAATGCAGAAACTTGTACATAGCTAACCCAGAAAACGCTGATAGCAAGCAATTTACAGTTGAAGTCTATGCAGTAATTTGATAAGAACTACAAAAGTCGGAACATATCAACGTAGTATGCTCCGACTTTTATCTTGTATTTTCCTATTACTATATAAACCCCTTTTCTTCCATATCATCAATAACCTTCAATACTCCTTCTTCAATATTCGAAGGAGCTTCAAAACGAGCCTGTGCTTTTACTTCTGAAGGGGCATTCTTCATAGCATAGCTGTAATATGCTGCCTCCATCATGGGCACATCGTTGAAATAATCTCCAAAAACCATTGTTTCCTTACAACTCACTCCAAGCTTATCCTGCAAATACTTTATTGAAATACCTTTGTCGACATCCGGCCTGCCAAAGTCCATCCAATGCTTGCCGGAAACAATAACATTTACTTCCTGCTGCCATCTGCTGCTAAACATATCATATGAATTCTCCTGAGACCCTATATAGTCATAAAGGGCAATTTTAAGTATGTCATCCTCTACATCCAGCAAATCATGCACCAATTCACAGTTAAAATAATATTTTCTAACCTCTGCTTCAAATTCAGTATTGGTTGTTTCAACATACGCAGTTTTTTTCCCACATAGAACTATATCCCGGTCTCCAGCGTTTCTTATGTCTTTAATTATACCCTCTACTTTATGTCTTTCCAATGCCCGAAAAAAAAGTTCCTTTCCATGATGCATTACAAGTGCACCGTTCTCTGCTATAAAAATAAGCTTATCCTTTAATGAAGCAAAATCGTTTAACAATGTATGATACTGGCGTCCACTTGCTATAGCAAAATAAACGCCTTTATTCTCAAGCCTCAATACGAGTTCAGTAAATCCACTTGGCAATTCGCCATCTCCATTTAATAATGTCCCATCAATATCCGTAGCTATTAGTTTAATCATTCTTCAACACCTTTACCAAAGTTATATTTCCAGCATTCCTAAATTCTATAAATTATTTTACATTATATATTTTCCTTTGTAAAACCAATTAAAACTCATTACAAAAATTGCAGAAAAGTCAAATACTTTTCTGCAATTTTTGTATAAAATTCACTTTATTTAATCCGAATACTTTAACGTTTTTGAAATTAGATCCTTTCCTGCCAAAGTATTTTTAAATACCATTCTCGTATTTTCAATAAATTCTTCAGGGTCTGTCAGTGATGGACTGTAATGGGTTAACCACAACTCCTTAACCTCACCTTTACTTGCCAGCGTAGCTGCTTCTATAAAAGTCATGTGCTTTTTCTGTACGGCCTTGCTCGATTCTTCCTCTCCACCATACATGCCTTCACACACAAACAAATCTGCATTCTTAACAAAATCCTCCAAAGCCTCAGTTGGTCTAGTATCAGTGCAGTAACAAACTTTTATACCTTTTCTCTCTTTCCCCATAACCATATCAGGGCTTATAGTCCTTCCTTCAAAGGTTATGCTATCACCTTTCTGCAGGCTACCCCAGAAAGTTACGGGAATATTTAAATTCCTGGCACGTTCAACTTCGAATTTACCCTGCCTTTTAAGCTCAATACAATACGAAAGACATGGAATTGAATGATCAACCGGCATGCTTTTAATAGAAAGCCCGCTAATTAATATTTCAGAGCATTGGTCTTCTTTTAATTCAATTAGCCTAAGCTCATAAGGCAACTGAGGTGAAACAACCGTTAACCCTTCAACTACATTTTTAAGACCTGGAGGTCCCACCAAAGTTAACGGTTCTTCTCTTCCGGAATTGCCTAATGTAAGAAGCAATCCTGGAAGCCCTGCCGTGTGGTCAGCATGATAATGTGTAAATAAAATAGCATCTATTGATTTAAAACCCCATTCAGCCTTTCTTAACGGTATTTGAGTACCTTCACCACAATCTATCAAAACCATTCTTCCATTATATCTCACCAAAAAAGCCGTAAGCCACCTTTCAGGCAGAGGAATCATCCCCCCAGTTCCCAATAAACAAACATCAAGCATAACAATTATATCTCCCTTGTCAATTCTATATAGCTTTTCTTTTCTCACCAGCATCACTTATTGAGCATATAAAATACTTCTTGTCATTTATGATCATTCTATGATTTCTCTTGTTTATTTCAGAGACATTCAACGTCTTATTCTTTCTATCAGAAACATCATATACTTCAACCTTTGCGCCATATTCAACAACCTTGTTAAAAAACATATCTGGCTTTTCGCTCTTAAAGCAGCGCTTTCCAATCAATACATTTCTTACAGGAGTAACTCTTAAAACAAACACTAAATATCACCCTTTCAACCTACCTTAAATTTTTTGCTATACCTGTTTGCATAGCTGCTTGCAACGAAAGAATCAGGTTTAATCTTTGCATCAATACCTATTCCTTCAAAATACCCGACCATTTCCCTTATAAGCTTTCTTGTCTCTCCTTTTGTACCTACATCAATATGTGCCTCTAGCTTACAGTCAAAGTTTTTATACTTTGAAGTAAAATCAAATAATGCCTCCATCAACTGTTCATTAAGCATATATACCATTTCATATGTCATCAAGGTTTCCTTCGAAATCTTTTCTTTAAGGTTTTTGTACCGTTTATTCTCAACCATTTTACTAACACAGCACCAGGCTCCCTGGCCGACTCTGTGTACGTGAATTCCTGTTGCAAAACATGTGTATCTTCCCTTTACCTGTGAATCTGTTCCAACCGCTATCCTGTACTGACAGTCAGGATTTGCCTTGATAAAGTACCTTATGCTTGCAACTACATCTGCAAAACTCATATTCTTTTGCATTGAATTAAAAAATCTCATTTTTTCTCACCAACTTTAATAATTATTATATGTAACACTTTTCATAATTTTCAAAAATTAATCCTTTAGAGCATTTAGCCCATTTCACTCCAAGAGGCTAAATAAAAAGTGGTTAAATCCATTTATTGGACTTAACCACTCTATTTTTGTAAATGCTTTTTTGTAAAAACCCATCAAGAAATATCCGGGTGTAGCTTTGCATCGCATTTATATAACAGAGGATTAAGCCAATGTATGCCGCCAAAATCCATACTTTGCCTCTCTGATAATTTCACTGTAATATTTATTTGTCTAAGCTCGTAATATCCAAAACGATACATTGTAATCCTCCTTTCATATAATCATTTAATATCAGTTTCTCAAAATGCCCTTTACCAACAACATTTTCTCAGGCATAGTAATTATATGGTAACACATACGCACTTGTATTGTCAACCAGAAATTAGAATTGAAATATTTTCGTAATATTTTTATCCTCAAGGCTTACGCATAAATCCTGATGGTCGTTAAATCCACTCCATTTCAGGGAATTTGTTTCACAAACTCCTCAAATGAAAAGCCCTTCTTTTCTCTTCAAACCTTTTTCTTTTGAAACAGGTTACGAAAAAAGAAGGGCTTATAAAACTTTTTAACTATTAGTATTTGCCGAAATCAGCATCGCCAAGGGAGATGCTCTTTTTATTATTCAATACTTTCTTTTTTGAGTTCACCTTACTCTTCTTACTTGCTTCATCCAAATGTTGAATGATCTCAGCGTCCAAGCTTTCGTATCCCAATTTTGATTCAATATTTTTTCTGACTTTAAATTTATTTACCATTTCATTAAGTATATCTGCCTGACTTGACAGTTCCTGACTTGAAGCTGCACTTTCCTCTGATGTTGCAGAGTTTGTTTGAATAACCTGTGAAATCTGTACAACGCCCTGATTAACCTGTGAAATTCCCGTTGCCTGTTCGTTTGATGAAGTAGCAATTTCACCAACAAGAGCAGCAGCTCTAGTGACACCTTCTACTATTTTATTTAATGCTTCAGCAGTATCCCTTGCTATATTCATACCATTTTCCGTCTTTCTGACTGTTCCCTCTATTAAACCAGTTGTCTCTTTAGCTGCTTGAGAACTTCTTCCGGCAAGACTCCTAACTTCATCTGCTACAACAGCAAATCCCTTTCCATGCTGCCCGGCTCTAGCAGCTTCAACAGCAGCATTTAATGCCAGGATGTTGGTCTGGAAAGCTATATCATCTATTACTTTGATAATTTTGGATATATTAGTAGATGCTGATGCTATTTCATCCATAGATTTTAACATATCTTTCATCTGCTCATTTCCATCTATAGCATCTTCTTTTACTTTCATAGCAACTTCACTTGCTTCTTTTGCATTAATTGCATTCTTTTTCGTTTGCTCGGCTATTACATTCATAGTTGATGATAACTCTTCAACTGCACTTGCTTGCTCCGTTGTACTCTGCGATAACATTTGTGATGAATCCGCAATTTGTTTTGAGCCCCCGGATACCTGATATGCTGCATCACCCATACTGATTAACATACCATTAAACACTGACAAAATATGACTCAGTGAGTTTTTTATTTCAACAAAATCACCTTTAAAGTCGTTATTTATTGTGACATCCAAATTACCATCGGACATCTGGTTCAGCACCTGCGTAATTTCACCTATATATATCTTTAAATTATGAATTGTTTTATTAAGAGCATCTTTTATTATTGCATGTTCGCCCTTGTAATTTCCATTCATGCTAGCCTGTAAGTTTCCTTTTTCCAATTCTCCAAGAACACTTGAAGCTTCCTTTATAGGATCTATTACCGCATCTAGCGTCTTGTTTATGCCTGATATAATATCTTTATATAATCCATTGAAGTTTTCAGCTCTTCCACGAATTTGAAGTTCACCATCAATTGCTGCACTGGTTAAAGTATTCGCTTCATAAACAAGGCCTTTTATCGATTCCACAGTTTTCTTAAGTGCAGGTGACAATTCATCTTCATTATCTTTAACATTTAACTCAAAATCAAAATTTCCATCTGCCATTTTATTAATAGGTACAACAATAAATTTCTGAAGATCATCAGCATAATGATCCATTGTATTTGCAAGTTGGCCAATTTCATCTTTCCTTCTTAAATTTAATCTGGTTTTCAAATGGCCTTTTTCAATTTCCTTAATCATAGTAACTACTGATGAAAGTGGTCTTGAAATGTTATTTATAACAGCAGATACAAACAGTAATATAATCAGGAACACCACGATAAAAATAATCCCCAATAATACATAAGCTTTTGTTTCTTTTCCACTATTCAACTCTTTGTTTGTTTCTATTGCCGATTCCACTATCAATGATACTTCATCCAAATGGCCCCTGGCTGTTTGAAAGGACTCTTCCCAACCCTCCCCCATGCTTTTATTTTCCATTATTGTGTTTGAAATTTTAATCCATTCATCTATTTCAGTATCGACTTTTTCAAAAAGTTCAAATGCTGTGAGCTCACTACTCTCACCTTTAAAACCATCCCACTCCTCTTTACTTTTTTCCATTACCATTTTTGCATCTGCAATTCTCTCTTTGGCACCTTTTACATTCTCATTAAAATGAGCAATATTGCTTTCTATATCTTTTTCTGAATCCTTTGATATCATTACAGCTTGTACTGCTGTATAAGCCTGATATAAATCTCTGTCGGCATTTAAAATCTTACTTTGCGCAGTGCCACCATTGTTCAGCATGCTTTCCAGTTGTCCCTGAACTGAATTAATCGCGAATATAGCCCCAAAAAAGAATACACTAATAATTATTACCGTAAGGTTTAAAATCAAATAAACTTTTTTCCTTAATGACAAGTCTGAGATCCATTTCATCATGCTTATTATCTCCTTTTATAAATATTATTAGGCATTTGTGTAAATCCATGAACAAGCTGAATTAACCAATAACAAAGATAGAATAGAAAAAAAGAATAAGGACAGGTTGCAATTATTATTTCTACCGCCTTGCAATATATATTTCGGCACATAAAAAAATTACTTCACTATCTTTTTTAACAAAATTTTAATGTAGAAGATATTAACATTTTAAAGGCTGCCGGATTATTTTCCAGGCAGCCTTAATGATAATACTGTATTATCTTAAAATCAAACTTTTCAACAACCTAATAGTTTACCAAACTGACTTCACCAAGTTTCTCTGCATTTTCTGCATCATAAAATTCAAGTCTGTTTGAGGCTGATCCAATTAATTTATTGTTAATAATATGTACTTTCCATGCAAGTTTAACGGTCTTGTCCTTTCCTGGATAGACTACAAGTTCAACTGACTGTATTTTTCTTCTTTCAAGCATCCCAAATGAGTTGACAATTGTGCTTTCTTGTATTTGAGGATTCGTGTTTAAGTTTGTAATTAGCAGATAATCACCACTCACCGATACTGAATTTCCACCTTTATCCACGCAAACAACCAATTCTTTTCCATAAACCTCAATTCCATCAAACAATTGCTGCAATTTGTAATAAACCAAATCATCGCTCTTTTCCTGATTAATAACCGCAAACTCATTTTCCGGAGAGTTTATTTTCATTATTGACTTAATACTGTTAAGGGAATATAACACGTCAGCTGGAGATTCAATAATATAGTCGGTATATCTTCCATCAATAAGCTTTATTTTACCTTCCTCATCCAATGTAAGCTCCGGCTCTACATTGTTGTTATATTTGGCCAAATCCTCAATAGAGTTATCAATTATGCTTCCACCAGCGTTTTTCTTTAATACAACAACACTGAATCTCTTATAATAATTAATATTGCCCACTTTTATAGTGGCAGTCAGATTGACTTTTACATCTTTACCTATTGGACAGTTAACAATTCCTTTACTGTTTATATATACTTCGTTGCTGCTTTCCCAAGTAATCTCTCTGTGATTTTTACTGTATTGAGGCAAATTAATATCCTGAGTTATACCTGCTTCATTTTGATTGCTGCCAAAGCTAATTTGAATATCAGCAACTTCTGAGTTATTCTGATTATACTTTCCTGTTGAAAAAAACAAAAATATTACACTTAGGACACCCAAACATAAAACTGCAACACCGATATAAATAGCAACTCTTCTCATTGAATTAATCCTCCACGAATATATTTGTCAATCATTGTCATTAAGGAATGCCTCATAATAGAATTATATCACAGCAGAACTTACCGTGATAGGTTTAGATCTGCCATCTTAATATCGTTCACATAATAGTTTTTTCCCAATGAACTTTTTACATATTTTCTATTTATTGCATTTCAAAATGCATTACCAAAAATTTTCGTCGAAAAATAGTTAAAAATTTGTCAATTTCCGATGACAAGTTTAAATTCCCCCGCTATAATATATAGATGTGAGCATTAAAATTAAAATTAATATCACTATAATTTTGAAAAATAAGTCTACGAATGTATTTTGAGGTGAAAAGGAATGAAAACATTAACAAATCAAAACCGTATCAAAGTAACAGTAAACGGTCGCGAAATCGAAGTGTACGATAATCTTACCATTCTTCAGGCGTTACTCCAGGAGGATATCCATATTCCTCATCTGTGTTATGATATAAGGCTTGAAAGATCAAACGGAAACTGTGGCTTATGTGTAGTTTCAATTGGTCCAAATGGTGAAAAGGATGTAAAAGCATGTCAAACCCCCATAAAAGAGGGAATGATAATATGCACAAACAGTCCTAAACTTGAAAGCTATAGAAAAGTACGCCTTGAACAGCTGCTTTCCGACCACAATGCAGATTGTGTCGCTCCATGCGTTATGACCTGCCCTGCAAACGTTGATATCCAAACTTATCTACGTCACGTAGGCAATGGTAATTACGAGTCTGCAATAAGAACTATAAAAGACAGAAATCCGTTTCCTGTCGTATGTGGCCGTGTTTGTCCACACCCATGTGAAGCTCAATGCCGCCGCAATCTTGTAGATTCACCGGTAGCAATCAACTACGTAAAACGTTTTGCTTCCGACTGGGATATGTCACAACCGCATCCATGGGTTCCAACCAAGAGCCCTTCGACTGGTAAAAAGATTGCTATAGTAGGTGCAGGACCGTCAGGTCTTTCTGCTACATACTACAGTGCTATCAAGGGTCATGATGTAACTGTATTTGAACGTCAGCCACATGCAGGTGGAATGATGAGGTATGGTATACCTGAATATCGTCTGCCAAAGGCTACGCTAGATAAAGAAATTGATATAATTAAAAGCCTCGGTGTAAAGGTTATGACAGGCAAATCCCTTGGAATTCATATACGTCTTGAGGATCTTCATAAAGATTTTGATGCCGTATATCTTGCTATAGGTTCATGGAATGCAACTCCTATGCACATTGAAGGTGAAAAACTCGATGGGGTATGGCTTGGAATACAATTCCTTGAACAGGTGACAAGGAATGCAGAGATTAACTTAGGCAACAATGTCATAGTTATCGGCGGTGGTAATACTGCTATTGACTGTGCTCGTACTGCTCTTAGAAAAGGAGCCAAATCGGTTAAACTCGTATACCGCCGTACTCAGGAAGAAATGCCGGCAGAACCATACGAGGTAGAAGAAGCTTTGCATGAAGGTGTTGAGATGCTCTTCCTCATGGCACCAACAAAGATTACTTCTGAAGGCGGCAAAAAGAAGCTTGGCTGTATAAAAATGACACTCGGAGAACCTGACCGTTCAGGTCGTCGCCGTCCTGTACCTGTTGAAGGAAGCGATATTGAAATTGAAGCAGATACAATAATCGGTGCTATCGGTCAAAGTACCAATACACAGTTCCTGTATAACGACCTTCCTGTAAAGCTAAACAAATGGGGAGATGTCGAAATCAACGGAAAAACTCTTCAAACATCTGAAGTCAACATATTTGCGGGTGGAGACTGCGTAACCGGACCAGCAACTGTAATTCAGGCTGTTTCAGCAGGCCGCCATGCTTCTGATACTATGGACAGCTTTTTGATGAAAGGCTATATTAAAGAAGAAAACGTTGACTACAGTTGCAGCCGTGGCTCTATGGAAGATCTTCCAAAATGGGAATTCAGGGAGATCCCTAAAGTTCCACGTGCTCAAATGCCTTCAATTTCAATTGCTGAACGTAAAAACAATTTTAATGAAGTTGAGTTAGGACTGATGGAACAAACTGCACGTCAAGAGGCTAGACGTTGTCTGAAATGCGGCTGTACTGAACGCTATACCTGTGATTTAAGAAAAGAAGCAAGCTGTCATGGTGTAGAGTTCGAGAATCCTATTCATGACCGTCCATATATTCCTATAGTTGATGATCATCCTTTTATTATACGTGATCATAACAAATGTATATCCTGTGGCCGTTGTATTGCTGCATGTTCCGAGATTGAAGGCCCTGATATACTAACATTTTATATGAAAAACGGACGCCAGTTAGTTGGTACAAAGAGCGGTTTGCCATTACAGCAAACAGATTGCGTAAGCTGCGGTCAGTGTGTAACTGCATGTCCTTGTGGTGCTTTAGATTACCGTCGTGATAAGGGAAAGGTAATGAGAGCAATAAATGATCATAAAAAGACTGTCGTTGCATTTGTTGCACCAGCTGTTCGAAGCCTTATCTCAAAAACCTATAATGTTCCATTTGAAGAAGCTTCTCCATTTATGGCAGGACTTCTCAAAAAACTTGGTTTTGACAAGGTGTTCGACTTTACGTTTGCAGCTGACTTAACAATTGTAGAAGAAACAACAGAGTTTTTAACAAGGGTATCAAATAAAGGTGTAATGCCACAGTTTACCTCCTGTTGTCCTGGTTGGGTCAACTTTGTTGAAAAGCGTTACCCTGAGATCATACCTCACCTGTCAAGCTGTAAATCACCGCAAATGATGATGGGTGCAACTGTTAAAAACCATTACGCAAAGCTTGCCGGACTGGATAAGAAGGATCTCTTTGTAGTTTCTATCGTTCCATGTCTTGCAAAGAAGCATGAAGCAGCACGTCCGGAGTTTGCTCCTGAAGGAATCCGTGATGTTGACGCTGTACTCACTACAACAGAAATGATTGAAATGGTTAAACTGGAAAACATCGACATTTCCGAAGTTGTACCTCAGGAATTTGATGAGCCATACAGACAAGTTTCAGGCGCAGGTATACTCTTTGGTGCATCAGGTGGTGTTGCTGAGGCCGCACTTCGTATGGCTGTTGAAAAACTCACAGGAAAAGTTCTTACTGACCATCTTGACTTTGAAGAAATCCGTGGTTTTGATGGCGTTAAAGAAGCTACAGTAGATGTTGACAGCACAAAAGTGCGCGTAGCCGTTGTTAGTGGTCTGCATAATGCTGAGCCTATAGTTGAAAAAATAATACAAGGCATTGATGTAGGATATGATCTTATAGAAGTTATGGCATGTCCTGGTGGCTGTATCTGTGGAGCAGGTCATCCAGTTCCTGAAAAAATAGATGCCGCTGAAAAACGTCAACAGATTCTTGTTAATATCGATAAGGTTTCAAAATACCGTAAATCACAAGAAAATCCTGATATTTTGAGACTTTATGATGAATTCTACGGTGAAGCAAACTCTCATCTTGCTCATGAACTTTTGCATACTCATTATTCCCCAAAACAAGGTGATAGCGCTTGCAACACTGTACGTAAAAAGGATAACTCAGCTTTTGTCGTACAGGAATTTACCATCTGTATGTGTGAATCCTGTTTGGCTAAAGGTTCAGAAAAGCTATACCAAGACCTTTCAGAAACAATAAAACACTATAAGATGGATCCATTTTCAAAGGTTAAAACCATCCGTCTAAAGGAAAATCATGCCGGCAAGGGTGTTTATATTGCACTTAACGGTAAACAGATTGAAGAACCGATGCTCAGTACTGTTGATAAGGATTCAAAATAGTCTTAATATACGCAAAAGCCGCACTATTTGATGTGCGGCTTTTTGCATGCTCTTTTTAGCATTCCTTACTTTACTTTTTCAATAATTCCAACAATCTCCTTCGGCTTAAGAACTTTGCCAAAGGATACAACCTTTTCATCAATAACAAGTGCCGGAGTTGACATTACCCCGTATGCCACGATGTCCTTATAATCAGTAACTTTAATTATTTCAGCCTGCACACCTGCCTCTTCTACTGCCGCTTTAGTATTATCAGCCAGTAAAACACAATTTCTACAACCTGAACCCAAGATTTTTATTACCATGTCAATTTACTCCTTTCTTTATTTAAATTTCACATAAATAAATGCGAAAACGCATTAAAAAAGAATCCAATAATCAATATTCCAGTAGTTACAATTCCTGCAAAAATAGCAAGTAGCTTTGGCTTAACAACCTTACTCAACATGATCATTGATGGAAGTGACAAAGCCGTAACAGCCATCATAAACGACAATGCAGTTCCTAATCCAACTCCCTTGGCAATTAATGATTCAGCAATAGGCAATGTTCCAAAAATATCAGCATACATCGGTACACCTACGAAAGTGGCCAAAAATACAGAATACCATTTATCCTGACCTAAAACAGCTTTTATCATATCTTCCGGAACCCAACCATGAATGCCTGCCCCTATTCCCACTCCTATCAATATATATATCCAAACTTTTTTAATTATGTCTAATACCTGATTCCTTGAAAACTCGATTCTTTGCCTTTTTGTTAACTTTTCCTGCTCCATATCAAGTACCTTGTTTTCGAAAATAAATGAAGCAACATATTTTTCAAGTTTTAGGGCACTTATAGTTGTTCCTAATTAAGCCATTCCATCTTTAATAATTGATCATTTAGCCATTTAAATATAATCAAAATATCCACCTCCTGATAAAAATGCAAAAAGTTCCACGCTTATTTCTTTAAAATCTCTTCACCTGCAAAAACAGTATCTATCAAAACTTTCACCGCTTCCAGACCTTTTCTATTAATAGAGTATCTCATCCAAATACCATCACGCCTGCCATTTACAAGCCCGCTTTCACATAAAATTTTCATGTGGTGGGATAAAGTTGGCTGTGTAATCTTCATTTCATCCAGTATCTTACATGCACACAATTCACCCTTTGCCAGCATATCCACTATCATTAATCTATTAGGATCGGAAAGCGCCTTAAATAGATTTGCATTTTCAACAAATACATTTTCCATATTTAATCACCTCATATAGATAATTGTCAATGTGTTTAACAAAAAGAAAAATGCAGATCGATTAATCAAACTGCATTTTCATCCTTGTATTATACAATTGACTTTATTGTTCGCTAAAACAGTGTCATTTGCTCCTGCTTAATCTTGTAGAACGCCGATTCCAATCCACCCTGAGATTTTACCAATTTTGACTGTATTACGCTCATATTCATTCCTGTCAGTTGCCTGTGTATGAGGCTATAAACCACATCAAACTGCATGTAAATATCCACCTGCATATGACCAGTCAGGCATATCATCTGGGTATTTGTCGCCCTAGCCAGTTCAAATATATAGGATAAAAGATATCCCGCATTTGCCTGACCAAAAGGATTATCAATCCATATAACCTTACTGGAATCGGGCCATCCGGTCTTTTTACTTCTCAGGTAAGAGATAATTGAAATGAACATGGCGAAAAATCCGGCAAGCTTTTCTCCTCCAGACCAGCTTATAACTACTTCCCATGCAATATATCGTGACGCTCCTACGGACTCAGGTTTAAATACCTTTATTGAATATTCATTGAGGTTTGTTACTGCGTCCAACAGGCTTACAGGAGACATAATCCTTGCTATCTCCCCATCAATCCTGGCAGGGTCATATTTACCTTCTGCCTTCATCTTTTCAATTTCACTGATGGAAACCTCTATATACCTAGTCATCAAAGCTTTTCCTTCTTCAGTATGCAGCTGAGGCATATCAATTACTATAGTCTTTTTGTGAACTCCATCAATTTTTATTTTAGAGAAATTATCCACCGACTTAAGCTCGTCATATACTGCCTCTGCCCTGCTGTAGCAACGTTCAACAATCTCTGACTTATCCCTTAGTGATTCCTCCAATTGGAACTGTGCTCCCTTTTTCATATTTTCAACGTTATCGATTATTTCTTTGAACAAATCCTTAACATATTTATAATTGTACATATCATTATTCATTATTTTTTCAATAATCATCCTGATTGTCACATTCTCAGCCCAATCAGCTTCGTGGTAAAGCTCATCGTAACTTTCCCTTATTGTCGCTTCTATCTGCCCGAGGCTTTTGATCAAATCCCTATAAATGTCCCGGTCCTCGTTGATAATCACATCTATCCTTTCTACAGGAAGTTGCAGCATATCCCACATGGAAATACTTTCGCCATTATGAACAAGACTGTCCATGTACTCCCTTGACTCGCTCCGAATTGTTATTTTGTTTGCACTAATGTAATCTTCAATTCTCTCCCCAGATCGCAAAAGTCTTATTCTTCTTTTTTCAATCTCTTCAAGCCTTCTTGCGTTCTTCTGCCTCTTTCTATTGTAAGCCTCTATCTGAGCATTAAAAGTTGCCACATCAACACTTTCCAGTGATTCAAATTCAAACGGTTCCAAATTAAATCTTCTTTCAATATTCTTCTTAAGCTCCTTTGCCTCTCCTTCCAAAGTATTTATCTGACCTGAAAGCTTTCGCTCATTGTTCTTTATCCTCACATCTTCGTCTTTTAGTAATAAAAGTTTTTCTCTATCCTCTTCAAGTTCTTCATCAGTAAAAGATATTACACTACCTTCAAAATCAGCCTCACAAAAGCCTTTATTGTGTATCTCCTTTATTCTCCTGTGTTCATCCTTCATACGACTCTCTATAAACTTTTGAATCTGCTCGGTCTGACTGTCAGCTATTTTTATCTCAAGTCCCTGCGCTCTTGAAAGAATTTCTTCCAAACTACCTTTTATATCGATTGCAGGCTTATCTATATTAAGCTTTGCAGATATTTGGTCAAGTTTTTTCCTGTTATCCTGATTTTCTCTTATACGTGCATCCATATTATTTCTGGTATCTTCAATCTTCTTTGACGTAGAATTAAGCTTTTCGATGAGATTTTTTTTCTCTTCCTCAATTTTAGCTCTAATTAAGTCTTCTTCCCTGTATTGCTTTTCCAGCTCTTTTATCTTTCCTGCAAGTTCAATATGCTCATTAAGCTTAACTATATCCTTGTTTTTCTCACCTATAAGTTCCTCTATATCACTGATAGTCTTTTGATTTTCCCTTATATTCTTGAAAAGCAACTCTCTCTTTTCTTGCAGTTCTTTCAGAGAGGTTTCATTTGCATTTACATCTCTATCAATCTTATCCAGTTGACTTTGCATTTCCTTCAAACATCCTTGCGGATACAATTCTAAGAATTCAGAACACCTTTCAATAAGCCCTGTTATCTTTTCCTGATCACTTTTAATTGCTTCATAGTTTTCCTTCATTTTTGAAATATTTTGATCCATGCCGGTCAAATAATCCTGAAACGCATTGGAATTAAACGCAAAAGTATTATTATTCGCAAAAACAACATAGGCTTCCATTGAGCCTAATTTGTCAATACCTACAGATAGTTTTCCCTCACCCGTTGGCGCAACAATTCCAGCTTCCGAATCCACTATAAATGTAACCGGATAGTTCTCAACCAATTCAAGTATTTGATTAGTTAGAGGAATATTGCCTGAATCTGCTTTAATCTTCTCCAATTCAGCTTTTTCCAATACAATTGAATGGCACAAAAGTGGATTTCTGTGTAAAAACTCTTCTCTCATATCCTCACGCTGGTTCTTAAGCCATAACGAACCAGGTATACACCTTATACCGCTGCTTTTCAAAAACTCATACACCTTTTTAAGCTCTATATCTGGAATATAGTACTCACAGCCATCATAGAGCAACTTTCTCTTTTGAATTTCATGATACCTTCCCAAAACCTCGCTCAAGGAATTGTCCACTCTTGCCCTATGAGCTTTCAAAGACTCTGATGCACCTTTGCTGTATACATCTCCATCAATTTCATACATGTTTATTTCCCTGTTTATCTTTAAAAATCGTGTTTCAAAAACTTCTATTTCTTCTTTTTTAGTCTTGCGGTTTTGAATTAATGCAGCAACAGCTTCCTTAATTCTTATCTCACTGATTGAAATATCCCCATTAGCCTTATTTGCCTTTTCAAGCGCATCGTTCAAGCTCATTCTCTTATCCGAAAGCGTGTCCCTTTCATTTATAAGGTCTTTAAGTCCAGTAGCTGAGTCTACTAACAGTGTCATATCCTTTACGAAATAACCTGTAATTTGTGACTGTTTGTCTTTGCTATCTTTAAGCCTTGTACTTATAGAAGACAGACTGTCACGAATACTATCCCTTTCACTGTCTTTTTCACTTAACTCTTTCTGGAGTAACCCACGTTCATTTGAATATTCATCCACTTGTTTTTTTAATTCTTCAACAATCCTCAAAACTTTTTGGGCTTCCTCACTTAGAATAAGTTTTGCGAAAAATAGACAGCTCTGGTACTCTCTATCTATCTCGTCCTTTTCCTTCGAAACAGTCTCAAGCTGTGCTTTATATGTAGCAATTTCTCTTCTGGCATTCACGACTTCTTCAAAAAGAGAAGCTGATTCCATATATTTTATTCGCTTGTCTTTTTCTTCAATTTCATTCCTAATTCTTTCAATACTGTAAGCTACATCTTCAAGCTTTTTATTTAATGACTTAAGCTCAATAATTTTGCTTTGATAATCCAGACTATCCTTTTTATAAAAAAGTTCCTCGATATTTGCAGCATACTCACGGTCACTTGATTTAAGGGACTCGATTTCATTTTGAAGTTTATCTGTTGCAAGACTGATAAGGTTGTCAAGAGCCAGAATATCCCTGCTTACTTTATTTATTTCTTCAACAGTAGTTCCATAGCCTTCAAGCTTCGAAAAAAGATCGGAAGCCTTATCGCAGAATGCTTCATACATCTTTATATTATGCTGATACAAAGGAATGTTCTTTAAATTTTCAAGGTGCTTTTTAAAAGTTTCTGCAAGTATTCCCGAGGTTTCCCCCTCTCCCTTGGGTATATTGGGAATTATCAACTTTTCTATTACACTTCTTGACTTTCTGGCGTTCTCAAAAAATTTATCAATTCCGCCTTCTGACTGATTTATAATCTTAACGGCATCAAATTCTTCTTTAAATAAATTAAAGGTGTGCAGCTTATCACGGTACTCCTTCTGACGGTCCCTCGAATATACATTTATGTTAAGACGCATTTCTGAAGCAAGCCTCTTTAGGTAATTGTGGCACTCAGAAAAACCAATAATCTGTTTATCTCTTGTTACTACTTCCATTCCCTTTATATCCAAATCATGAGGGAGAGTATAATTATGTGTATAGGTAAAAAATCTTATTCCATCCGCATTTTTAGAGACACATATTCCTGTGAGTAAGAAGTCGGCTCTTGTGCCGTCCAATCTCCATTCAATCATAATATGCGTAGGAGAAGAATTCACCTTAAAATAATCTGAAAAGTTTCTGCTCCCCATATTTGTATTTGGAAGTACTGTCTGAAGCGCCAGTTGAAGAATAACACTTTTTCCTCCGCCATTCTCCAAGTTTATAAGGGCGTTTTTGCCATCAAATTCATAAAGCTCGTTTGCAATGTATTTCTTGTCATCATCATATCTGAAATTTACAATTCTGAATCTATTTATCCGCGGCATAAAACCATGTCCTTTCAAAATTCATATGCTTTCAAGGAAAGATAAAATCTCCCTCTTTCTTGTGCTTTCCGGGTAATAGCCTATTATAAGCGTGTCAAACTTATCCGTGGTATATATTTCGCTGTCATTATCAACATTTGCAAGCCCCTGCTCCTGTAAAAACTTTAGAGTCCTGTATATAAAGCTTATCCTCGTACCTTTTGACTGTCCGAAATTCTTTATTTTTTCATCATAGGTAGGAAGGTCGAGCCAGAGTTTTGCTACACTTCCAAAATTAAAATTTAATGCTTCGTCAGTCTCTTCACTGTTTTCTCCAGAATTATATGATTCCAGCTTGGCTGTAATAAAACCTTCAAGTTCCTCAACCTTAAGCATCGACCGAATTTTGTTGTTATAGTTTTCTCCGTTAAAGAACTTTATTATAATAGAGAGTATTACTACATACCCAACATACAACTCAGTATTATTTGAAAAGCCCATTTTCTCCCTGAGATTTTCGTTCGTGAATCCCAAAAACCGGTTATCGGTTCTTGGTGTAAAATACATTGTATCTCCTGACCTTAATATCATTATCCCTGATTCTTCCTCAAAAATTCTCATAATATATGATATTTCAGGGTCATCAAAGTCCGCAAACTCTTCCGGGTTGTCCTTCTTTGCAACTTTTGACTTTTCAATCAGATTCATATATAATGCAAAAGCCTTTCTTACCAGATCCGGCGACAGGTTTTCCATCACTTTACCCCCTTAATTACAAAATCAGTAATTTCATTTCCGTTTTCAAAGTTGATCTTTTTAGCTGTTGACAGTAAAATCAGTGATTTTAAAGACTTCAGTTCCGGTTTTACAGCAAATATCCTGTCAAACAGGTAATAGATATTTATGTTATAGTTTGAAGTATCTCTAACCATCTTGCTTAAAATCTCTTCCAAATCCTCAAAACAAAGCAACTTGTGCTGATGTAAAATTACCACCAAACTATAGAAATCGAAGTCATAGGAAGTAGATTTATATAGCTGGTCATTCAGCCTTTTTATGGCAGAACTTAAGTAAGAATCTCCTTCAAAGTATGCTTCCAGCAATATAGCTTCAAGGTATGCCATAACCTTTAAATCCCTTTTTTCCCGCTCCTCACGTTCTTCCTTTTCTCTTATCTCCACTTGCATTTCTATGTCTACTTTTTCCCGTTCTTCTTCCGTTTCACTCTTTACCCTTTGAGGTTCAAAAGCCTTAAATGGATTAAAAACCTTATTGCGTGAAATATTTACAAATAGCGGTGCCAGAATATTTTTCAGAGGCTCATAGCTTGTGTTTTTTGAAATCAAAACATCAAAAATATTCTTTTCAAAGTCAATATATTCACTAACACCCTGGCGAAGCCTCAATTCCAATGTTTTCAAGTATTCACCCACAATATCCAGCTTATCATTAAAAAGCCTGTCATGTTCCGAAGTTGTTATATTCAGCTTTTCTGTTAGGGTTTTTATCTGTTCAAGACTTTTTAATTCTTTTTCTTGCAGATCATTGTAGCTTATTTTTTCTATATTTTCTCTCTGCTCTTTAAGTATTCTCTTTATATTATGGAACTCACGCCTCTCCGATTCAAACTGCTCCTTTATCCTGACAAAAAGGATCTTCAACTCCTCAAAGTCAATGCCCAAAACGTTTTGCCGTATGTTTAAAAGAAGGTTTTCCAGTCTTTCACGAAGCTGTCTCACCTGAAGGTTAAGTTCATTTACCGTTTGCAATGCACCGGAAAAAACACCTTTTTCAATCTGCTGTTTTAAGTACATCTGAGTGATATTTATCCTAAATTCCGAGTATATCTCCCTAGTCTTAAACAAAAGTTCCATTCCCTGATCAGTCAATTTGTAACGAGCGGACTTTTTTATCTCATAATAGGATGTATCAATCAGCTTTATCGGTATAGATTCATCCCTATTGTATTCAAGGTTCCTGAATTTAAACTCTAGAACTTCTCCCCCGCTTCCTGAGATGGAATCCCTTATATAAAATGCCATTTCCCTCGACTCTTCCTGTGTCATATTTATATCATAGGAACGCTTAAGAATAGTCTGAAGAAAACCTGCTATATCCTCAATACTGCACTCTTCCCTGCCAATCAACATGTTTTCTAATATAAATAGCAGGACGGAAAATCCTACTGAAATCATATCGACTTCAGTATACTTTTGAAATCCTGATAGCTTTCGTGAAAGGTGTATAAAGGGTGCAAGGCTTTGCATTCTTCCCCTAAAATCCTTAAGGCAATCAAAGACAGCACCTTCATAAATTTTTCTTTCGTCCAAAATTTACAGCCTCCTGTGGAATATATCTGCCAGTATACAATATTTCCGATATTTTTGTCTTGCTTTCCTCATCAAAGTTCATAAGAAATAATTCAAGGTTTAATTCAGATTGGTTTGTTCTTAAAAAAGGTGGATTTTTTGCTTCTGCAAGCATTTGCTTGTAAAGGTTTACATGCGGCACAATAAGATACTTGCCATACTTTGCTGCCATAGAGTTGAATATTCCTATACCTTCAAAATCAAGGTCACCGAAATAATATACCCTGTCAATTGGCATTCCCGTTGCCACCTCATTTATGAAACTATAGCTGTTCACTATTTTCTTTCCCTCTCCATAAATAAGCATATCTATATTTATACCAAACAAATCCTTGTCAGGCCTTCTTTCAAGGTACTTCAGTACCGAATAAAAAGTATCCTTGTTTTCAATAATAAGTATAGTCAGGCTGGCTTGGGGTTTGAACAGTATATAAAAAAACGCCTCAAGTGTCTTGTAACAGTTTAAATCATTGAAAGAAAGCCCAAGTCGCTTGAGCAAAACCTTGCCTCTTGATTCCAAAAACTTCTCGTTATTGAATATTTCAAAGGATCTTTCATTCATTGTACATCGAAATTTCAAAGATTTACTCTCAAAATGTTTAAGAAGAAACTCCGACAACATTAGCACATAATTCCTATCTTCTCTGTATACATCTGGATTTTTAAAGTAATAGCTTTTATCCAGCTTAGGGTGTAAAGACTGAAGTTCATGAAAAAGCCCATCTTCCAACTGCTTTTTATCTTCATAAGAAATTCTGTATTTATTATGTAGAGATGGATTTCTTCCATTCGTTCCAGATACCTTTACAGGTATCAAAATGCCCTTTTCACAGAACTCCTTAATTATGTCTGCAAAAGTCCTATATCCACCCTTGATTTCAAAATCATCTCCACCAAGTTTTCTTTCCACACTTATAAGTATATCTGCTATTTCAATAACCTTTTTGGATTGACTCTCAATTATCTTATAAATAAACTTTTCCATTTTGCCACCCTTTAGTAACAATAATTCTGCTTTTCTTCATCTCATTATATCATATCATTAAAATTCAAAATGCTGCCAACAATATTAACCCCATAAATATTTGTCTTCTCTTAGTTTATAGTTAGTGGCTTTTTTACAAAACATCATAATTCCCCAAACATTAAAAATGCAGATTGATTTAATCAAACTGCATTTTCAGCATTGTATTATACAATTGAAACTCCCTACTCAACAGGATCCATATGAATAACCATTTCAATCCCAAGCTCTTCTTTAACCTTTAGTTCAATTTTATCAATTTCCGAATGGATGTCCACAATATTGGCATCATCAGAAACTTCAGCATGTATTGAGGCAGATATCCTTCCTGGTCCATAATCATGAATTTTCAAGTCGTGTGCACCTTTTATATTTTTGCTGCCAAGAACCAATGTGTTAATTCTTTCAATAAGCTCAGGATCTGGCAAAGCTCCCAAAAGCAAGTCTACTGAATCTTTTGCCGTATTAAACCCTGTGTATATAATTAATCCTGAAATACCAAGCCCCATTATACCATCAACTGGAAAACTAACAAACATGCCTATAATAGTTCCAATTATTACTGCACTTGTTGCGTATACATCATTTAAGCTGTCAAAGGCTGTTGTCCTGATAATGCTTGAGTTTATCGCTTTACCAATATACTTGTTGTAAGAAAACATCCATACCTTTACCAGAACTGAACTCGTCAAAATGATCATTGATGTTAATTGGAACACCACTTCTTGCGGATTAATAATTTTATTAAACGAATTTCTTAATAACTCTATACCAACAGCAAAAATAATAAATGATACTACCAAAGATGCAATATACTCATATCTTCCATGTCCATGGGGATGTTCCTTATCTGGAGGACGATTGCTAAGCTTAGCTCCAAATATCGTAATAACTGATGTACCCATATCACTCAAATTATTAAAAGCATCGGAAATTACTGCTATACTATTTATTAATAGTCCAATAGCAAGCTTTAGCACAAATAAAAACAGGTTGCAAATAATCCCCAAAGTACCGGATAATATTCCATAAGACTCCCGTACTTCCTTATCATTTACCTTCTCACTATTCTTAATAAATCTTCTTATTATCAATTTAATCAAAATTAGCCCTCCAATCATTTATTATTATGGCAGAAATTCTAAACTCTATTAAAAGTAAAAAAACACACCTGTGGAATCACTGTCCCACAGATGTGTTATATTTTTCATCTGCTGCCGTTTATGGCCCAGCTGCATAAACCTTAAAATTTGGGGTTTATCGCCTGATCAGTTTGTACTGTAGCTTAAATGCAGTGCAAAAAGATATTTCTTGTTAAATTATACTATGATATAATAAAAATCTCAAGGAAGCATTTAGCCCTGCCCCAATTTATAATATTGGCTTCACAATTCCTCCACTCGCGGGCATTTAATAAGGAGACCAACTTATATGGACATAAAATCTATAAAAGAAAAATTGAATTCAAAGGAATATGAATTTATCAAAACCGACCCACACCTTGGAGGAAACATACTAATCCTTACAACAGCGGGCTCTATTGCATATGGAACAAATGTTGAAACCAGTGATATCGACATCAGAGGTGTCACAATTGAAACCCCGCAGGATATCATAGGTTTGTCTAGTTTTGATCAGTTTGAAGACAGGGTAACAGATACTGTCATTTATGGCCTGAAGAAATTTATATTGCTTTGTCTTAATAGCAACCCAAATGTTCTAGAAATACTAGGCACCAACCCCGATCACCTTCTAATTATAACTGAAGAAGGTAAACTCTTGCGCGATAATGTTGATCTCTTTTTGTCAAGAAGAGCAATAGCCAGCTTTGGAAATTATGCTACTGCACAGCTTCGAAGGCTGCAGAATGCTCTGGCAAGAGATAACTATCCACAGAAAGAAAAAGAACAACATATATTAAACAGCATATTAGGCCAAATGGATCATTTAAAAAGAACCTACAAGAGCTTTACAGGCAGTGAAATCAATTTGTATCTTGATAAATCAGCCAAAGAGGAAATGGAATCAGAGATATTTATTGATATAGAATTAAAGCACTATCCCCTGCGTGACCTTAAAAATATCTATTCGGACATGGATAACATAGTCAGGGAATACGCAAAGCTCAACCACCGTAATAGTAAAAAGGATGAACTTCACCTTAACAAGCATGCAATGCACTTAATTCGGCTTCTGGTCACAGGGACCGAAATTCTTGAGGGCAAAGGTATTAATACTTATAGGGAGAATGAGCGCGAACTCTTTTTAGATATTCGAAAAGGCAAGTACAGCTACAATCAGGTTTTTGAAATGGTTAATGAATATGAAGAACGGTTTAAATATGCTGCAAATAATACTTCTCTACCCGAAGAGCCAGACATAAAACGTGTCGAAGCATTGATGATGGAAATATACGAAAAAGTACTTAACAAAAATATCTAGAACATATAATCGAAGGAGAGAAAACAAATTATATATGAGAAATGTGATCATTATTTTTAAAAATTCTAGATGAAATAAATTCCTAGCACCGAATGTTATAGTACAAGCGTAAAATAGATAAAGCTTTTGTGTACTATTATTAAGGAATAGCTGAAATATTACTTCAATTGATTCCCCGGCTTCAGATATATATATACAATTAAAAAGGCCATGCAATGCAGGCCTTTTTAATTGTATTTTTCATCGAACTGCTTCCCCAGAGAATGGTATTCTACTACAAATCATTCCATAAAGGTATTTCTACATTTACTTTAAATAAATCCCCATCTATTTCAATGTTAAATCTTCCCTTTTGAATATTAGTCAAACTTTGAGCAATAGACAAACCTAAACCTGATCCTTCAGTAGTTCTGGACACATCACCCCTGACAAAGCGCTCTGTCAATTGCTCTACAGGTATTTCAAGCGGAAGCGCTGATATATTCTTAATAGTCAACACCCCATGTGTTTCATTTTTTGTTATATTGATATATACTCTTGAATTTTGCATCGAATATTTCAAAACATTTGATAAAAGGTTTTCGATTATACGCCACATATGCTTTCCATCAGCCCGGACAAATATGTTTTTATCACTGGTACTAGTTCGAATGTCCAATCCTGCTTTTTCAATTTTCTCACGATACTCACCAACTGCCTGCATAACCAGCTCGTGTAAATCAACCTTTTCCGCGTTTACCGGCAAATTCCCGCTTGACGCCTTGCTTGCTTCAACCAAATCCTCAATTAATACCTTCAATCTTGCCGATTTTTCATCCAGGATGTTTATATACTCCTTTACTTTTTGATTATCCAGCTCCTCTTTTTTTAACAAATCAACGTAATTAATAATAGAAGTAAGCGGAGTCTTCAAATCGTGGGATACATTCGTGATAAGATCGGTTTTCATTCGTTCTCCTTTAATTGCTTCATCAACCGCTTTTTTCAAACCACTTTGAATCGTTTGAATATTTTCCGCAAAGGCAGCAAATGCAACTGACATATTATTTACGTCAAATGCATAATCCATATTGCCGCTTGATATATTTTTTGTCCCTTCAATTATTGTAGACAAAGTTTTCAAGCCCTTAGCCGTCTGATAAAAGACAAAACCGTTTATAGCAAACAAAAGAAATGTAAGGAATATGTGAATATACCCATGATAGAATCCATTATTTGCATAATATGCGTAATGAAAAATGATGCTTGAGAACACTATATTTAAAAGCGTGTATACCAAAAGCAAAAAAAGTATCTGCACTCTGAAAATCTTTCCATTAAAACAAAGTTTGATAAAAGATTTACCTTTGCTAAAGCTTTTTACAACAATAGATTTGCCTCCATTAATTCTCCTTATAAAATGAGCTTTTAATTTGCCCAAAATTATTATAATGAGTATATTTTGCATCAATCCTCCAGCTTTTAGCTGCCTTGTTACCGACAATAAAAAAGATAAACCTATTAAAAAATCAATGGTTAAAATAATTAAAACAATCAATTCTAAATCAATTTCTGTAAAATTGCCTGTATTAACAATTCCTGCTACAGCAAATATTGAAATTGCAGCAGCAACAAGTACCATTATTGTATGTACATCGATGTAAATCCTATCAATATTAGTTAATACTACTTCTGTCACTCCTTCCTTACGTCCAGCAGAAAAGACGAGATAAGCCAGAATCATCAGAAAAAGAATTAACGAAGCAATCAAAAGATATTTTATGTTATTTGCCAACATTTTAGCTTTTGTATAAGAAACATAATTGTCATAAATTACATCACCTTGTTTCAATGGCTCCATTACAGCCGCATATACCTCATATGAAGTTCCAGACAGCATTAACTTAATATCATCAGTATACATAAAAGGATACCTATATTCAAATTGATCCTGACTATAATGAAACATGGTGTCCTGACCTTCAAATAGTGATATTGGATCTTTGGTATTATTATTTGTAATTACTGCACCGGTTGTCCTGTCTTTTATATAATAGGTAAAGTTAATACATTCTGTAATTCTATTCTTTATGGTATTATATCTATCCAACATATTCTGGATTTCTTCCTTAGTTTTACCGGAAGCTTTAATGTTCTCCTCACTCTTCAGTTTCACATTATACTCGATAATATTGTGAATGAGCCTTGAATACTCAGAATAAAATCCATATGTTTCATAATAATTTGTACTTCTGGCAATATTCTCATTACTCAAAAGATACACACTACTACCATATGCTGTAAAAACACAAAACAAAGCCATAACAACTGCAATAACTTTTACAACCATTGAATACTTAATATTTTTCAATTTTGTACCCAATTCCCCACACCACCTTTAAATATTTTGGATCCTTAGGATTGATTTCCATCTTTTCTCTGATGCGTCTAATATGTACAGCAACTGTACTTTCCGAAGAATACAGCGGTTCATTCCAAACATTTTCGTATATTTGCTCTATCGAAAAAACCCTGCCTATATTATTCATAAGAAATAAAACTATACCGTATTCAGTAGCAGTTAACTTTACTAGTTCCCCATCCAATCGGACTTCTTTAGCTTCCGTATCAAGCTCCAAACCGCCGTTTTTTATAACCCCGCTCTTTTCTGCTGCCCCTCCAAGGAGAGTATACCGCCTCATTTGTGACTTTACTCTTGCCATTAGTTCCAATGGGTTAAAAGGCTTTGTCACGTAATCATCAGCTCCAAAGTTTAGCCCAATAATTTTATCTGTGTCCTCAGACTTTGCAGAAAGTATTATAATTGGAATGTTTAATTCTTCACGAATTTTGACAGTTGCAGATAACCCATCCATCTCCGGCATCATCACATCTAATAAAATCAGATGAATTTTTTGTTCTGCCAAAGCCTTCAATGCTTGCTTCCCGGTATATGCCTTTATGACTTCATAATTTTCCTGCCTGAGGTAAACCTCCAGAGCATCAACTATAGCCCTGTCATCATCACACACCAATACATTAAATCTATCCATAAGAGCAAACCCCCAAAATTTTTCCGAAGTAATACATCTATATCACCTGCCTCTGATATAAGATTAGCAGGTAATCTTTACAAAACACTATATAAAATTCTTAAGATTTTCTTAAGATTTAAAATAGCTCAATTATTTATTAATATTCTACAAGTGTGATTTTAACAGTTCTTTGATCTAAGTTCAATTCAAGTTAGCTTAAGCATCATTTGCCAAACCACAAAGTTCTGGTGATATTTAGCGTCTTTAAACCCCATTGCTTTGATAACCTTTGCTCGTTGATAGTTCTCAAAATAAAATACGCCAATGAGAGAACCAAAGTTTCTCATCGGCGCATTTAACAATTTAAGTACGCAATACTAAATTTATTTCATATCAGATGTACAATGCGGACATTTTGTCGCATCAATGTGAATTTCGCTAAAACAATACTTACACTGTTTTGTTTTCTTAGGAGCAGGCTCTTCTTTTTTCTTTGTGAAACGGTTTAGTTGCCTTACTACAATAAATATTGAAAAAGCAATTATTAAAAAGTCAATAATATTACTTATAAATAATCCATAATTCAAAGTTGCTGCTCCAGCATCTTTAGCCGCAGCCAAAGTGGCATATTTACTCCCGTCGAGACTAACAAACAAATTCTCGAAGTTCAACCCCTTAGTAAAGACACTGATTACAGGCATTATAATATCATTAACAAGCGAAGTTACAATTTTTCCAAACGCAGCCCCAATTACAACACCCACTGCCAGATCCAAAACATTCCCTTTAAGTGCAAACTCTTTAAACTCTTTCCACATAATGACCTCCACATATTTTATTTTCTTGGATATACTTATTTTACATCAGCCCCAATAAAATGTGAAAGTAAAATTTTATCCAGACATCACATAATACTGTTTTCTGCTCTTCATATGTAAGCATCCATTTATATCTCAAAATAAAAACCTGCTCTTCTTGTGAACATTTTCAAATATCCACAAGAAGAATGAGAGGTTTTCAACTCTATTCTATTAGTACGGTTCCGCATTCAATTCAAAATATGATTGAGGATGATTACATGCAGGACATTTATCAGGTGCTCCAGATCCTTCATGAATATATCCGCAATTTGCGCATTTCCAAACAACTTTTTCTTCCTTCTTAAATACTACTCCATTTGCTACATTATCAGCCAGCTTTTTATATCTTTCCTCATGATGTTTTTCAACTTTTGCTATCATTTTGAAGGCTGTTGCTATTTCAGTAAAACCTTCTTCCTCTGCCACTTTCGCAAATTCCGGATACAAGTCTGACCATTCTTCATTTTCACCGGCAGCTGCCGCTTTTAAATTTTCAAGTGTAGTCCCTTGAGCTATAGGAAAATCTGCTGTTATTTTTATAGTTGTTGGAAGTTCTCCTTGTAACCCTTCTAGAAGTAATTTATAGAATCTCTTGGCATGTTCTTTTTCATTATCTGCCGTTTCAATAAACAAATTTTTTATTTGCTTGTATCCTTCCTTGTCTGCAACTGAAGAATAGAATGTATAGCGGTTACGAGCCTGTGATTCACCGGCAAATGCCTTTAATAGATTTTCCGCTGTTTTTGTACCTTTTAAACTCTTCATAAGTAACCTCCTATAGTTAATTTTTAATAGTTTTATTATTTGATAAAAGCATTATATCACCCGAAAATCCCTTATGCCAGTATCTTAATAATATATTGTAATTTAATTTTGTAACTTATTTAGAATACCACTAGCAAGTGTATCTTAAACAAAATTTATTGAGATTTTGCTATAATTGATTTTAGTGATTTTCGCCGTAAATTTCTCAAATAAAAAAAGACACTAGCAATATTGCTAATGTCTTATTTTCTTATCAGTTTTAGCAAGGAATAACGTTCTTAGCCTGTAAGCCACGTTGACCGTTTTCAACCTCAAACTGAACTTTTTGACCTTCGTTAAGAGTTTTATAACCATCAGCATTTATTGCTGAGAAGTGAACAAATACATCTTCACCATCTTCTCTTTCGATAAATCCAAAACCTTTTCCAGCATTGAACCATTTAACTGTACCATTTAACATTATCCGCACCTCCTTCAGGGTGTATAATTTCGCCCATTCAGAGCTTTAAACACATTCCAATTAAATCATACTTTCGAAGTTCTGTCAAGTATAATTTTCCCATAACTAATAAAATATTTAGTTATGGAATTTTCGAAGCAAATCCCCAAAAACCTAATGGCGCTAGATGCCCCTCAGATTTTTATTACATATAATATAGCTTTTTCTTCTGAATCTTGTAACAAATATTATACCTGCCAATAAAACTGCAACTGAAGCCAATAAAATAACAATTTGAGCCTTCATCATTCCAGTAGTGTTCTGAGAATTTTGTCCACCCGGAAAACCCATATTTTTGGACATGCTTAGAATTTGTTTCAGCATATTTTCATCAACGCCCAGTGATTTAAGCTTTTCCTTTTGCGTATCCGTTAGTTCTGTCCCGTTTGCTTCATCAATAACTTGCATTACTTCATTCATATTCTCCAATTGCGGCAAATCACCTGGCAGTTGCATATTGCCACCCTGCTGCATATCTCCGGGTGTTTGCATGCCATCAGGAGGTTGCATATTCCCCCCTTGCATGTCCCCCGGTGGTTGCATACCATCAGGAGGTTGCATATTTCCCTCCTGCATGTCTCCCGGTGGCTGCATACCATCAGGAGGTTGCATATTTCCCCCTTGCATGTCTCCCTGTGGCTGCACACCACCTTGTTGCCCTTGTTTCTTTTCTGAATTACCATTACCGCCAAAACCTCCAAAATCCATACTCCCTAAGTCATTCAGGTTAAGCGTGGTTGATATTGTTCCATAAGCGGTAGAAGGCTGAGTTCCGTCAAGTTGTGCAATAATGCTGGCAGCCCGGTCTTTTCCAAAAGTTTTCATAGCGGGTATTGCTTTTTGATATTCCTCAAACGTGTAGAATGCTGTTGCATCTTTTTTTACATAATCACTTATGAGCGCATTTACACTGTTAATTGACTTTTCGTATATGCCGCTTCCTACATATTCTTCAACAATTTTCTTTAAATAATCGTGGTAACGAGTCTTATACTCGTCTACTTCAAGAAGCTTCCCTATAAGAGGCGCATCCTCCAAATTACCTGTAACAGGTTTATCTATTGGAAAATTAATTGCATTTGAGGCATTCTTCATACTAAAACCTGCAAAGGACATATTAAAATCCCATGGCAAGAGTGTAAAAAGTCCATCTTCCTCATATAGATAGTAGTTATGATACATCCCACCTGCATAACTGTCCAGATTGACCAGGAAAGTATTTACTGCCCAGAATCTTAGTATTTCGTCTACATCAAGATATTTCTCAAGCTCAGTACCATTATTTAGGTTTTTGATCATTTCAATTACTCTTTTAAAGTCTTCATCTGTTGTTGATTTAAAAACTGCACCCTCTCTTACAACTGAATAACTTTCAGGATTATCATCTGTATATTTGAGATTGGTGCCACCTCTCGCGCCCATTCCACCAAATCCACCTGCTATTTTCATATCTCTTTTCTGATTTCCGGAACTCTTTGAATCAGTTTTGATGTTCTGATCGTTTTGAGTGTTTTGTTTATCCTGTCCACTTTGTTTATCTGTTTTGCTCTGATCATTTCCTTTTATTAGACCATTTTGAGGTTCTATAACTTCAGATGCTGGCTTTTGGACGTCTTGTGCTCCAATCTTGCCATCCATTTGATCTCCATTATTTCCTTTGGGTAATGGCATTTGACCACCCTTAAAATTGCCAAAGTCAGGAGGTCCGCCGCCGTTTTGATTGCCAGCGCCACCCATGTCCATGCCCTCAGGCTTATACAAATTGCCCTCTACACTTCCAAATTTCCTTTGTATAAAACTTTCATCTACAAGCTCAACGGCAAGGTATAATCCCCAATCTTTATTATTTATTTTGATATTGGAATAAGCACATGAAGAGGATGCTATACCCATAAAATCAAACAATTCAAACGAGAGATACTCTTTCATGTATGATTTATCAGACATAACATTATTGAGCACCAACCCCTCCATACCATGATATTTTTGACCATTAACATATTGATCAAAGTCAATCTTTAAACTGAAACGCTGTGTTTCGCTACTCCTTGCAAGGTTTGACAAACTTGAGTTTCCCTTTGGCCTTATACCAACATTATAAAATTTCTCACCATTGATAGTTATATTGCAGCTTTTGAATTCCTCTTTTGTCGCATTATCCATAATCCATTGAAAATCGGATTCATCCATATCAATACTAATTTCATTTACTGTGTTTTTATCAAACACCTTATCTATATACTCAGGTTGCGCTAAAGCTTGTGCTGTCTCAGGTGCAAACTTTGGGACACAGGCCATAACAGTTATCAATAGTGCTATCGATAATAGCGTTGCAGTTACTTTAACAGCCATTATATGCGGTTTTTCATTCATACTGTTCACCTTTCTTAGCTCATGTAATCACCATTATAACTTACCATTACTGCACTGGAAACTCCATTTTGCCTGCTAATTTCATTAACAAATGTTGTTTCCATACTCTTAAGGCGTATTTCAACTGTAATTTCTATACCTTTTCCGCCTGTTACAGTCTTGGACTTAACCACATATTTCTTTACATTATCCTGTACAAGTTTTAGTACATTACTTTCAGCTTTATCATCTTCACAGTTAACTATAAGAACATATGGGTTATCTGTATTGCTTTTATTAACAAATATAACGAGTATTATTCCAATAAATACAGCACCAAAAACAGCCAGCGGAATAAGACCTGCACCCAATACAATACCTGTTGCTATTGCCCAGAAGAGGTATGCTATATCCATTGGGTCTTTTATAGCTGAACGGAATCTTATAATTGAAAGAGCACCCACCATACCAAGCGAAAGAACCACATTGGATGTAACTGCCAGAATCAAAAGAGTAGTTATCATGGTCAATGCTACCAACGAAATGCTAAAGCTTTTAGAGTACATTACACCCTTGAATGTTTTCTTGTAAACAAAATAAATGAATAATCCCAAAGCAAATGCAAGTCCTAACGCTATTAAAGTATCTAGGGCTGAAAAGCTCGAAACCTTTTCCAAAAAATTCGATTTAAATATATCATTAAAATTAACCTGATTGTTTGTCACTTCACTTCTCATGTTTTTCCTCCCAAATTGTTATGATTGTAAAAAAGCCGCCTTTCGGTAGACTTTTTTGGTGCCAGAAAGTAATGCACTTTCTTAGGCATTAAAGAAGCCGGTTTCACCGATTCTTAACCGTACATACGGCAAAGAGCGTACTTTGAAACCGAAAGTTTATGTCGATCACCAAGCTGAACAATATCACTTATTATATCCGGTAAAAACTCATCAAACTTTACTTCAAGCACTGCCATCTTTTTATCAAGGGCTTCTACTGTTGGTAGATCCTTACTAAATATATCTGTACTGGTAATACCTGTCCTTATTGATTTATCAATTGTAACCCTTACATTACCTGCTTTGTATACATACGCCTCCCTGTCATAATCTACAATAGTACGCGGTGCTAGCCTCTGGTGTCTCATTTTATGGTATACCTCATTTAAAACCTGGTTATTTGAATCTTTCATCCATTCAATGTTACCGTTTAAAATATCGCTGCACTGATCTTTAGTTAGTTTTGTACTCAATTTAGCTGTAAGCCCATTAACCTTTATTTTCTTCTCAAGCCTTATATATGAATCATTATGATTATATAAGCGAATACGGAATTTCTCACGGTTATCTACACCTGAAATCTTTTCCATCAGTGCCTTGTCATCAGGAGTATCAAAATACAAACTTCTTATAAGGTAGTTTCCGTCAGGTCCGGCATTTGAATCAGGCTTCATAATATGCCTAAGCTTGCTTTGTAACAATAAACGATCTCCAATGTTAATATAGTGTTTGAATTCATGGCGGTATTTTATATTATGCATTGTTTCACTTTCACCTCCTTAAGAATCGAAATGTTAAATACATGTTAATTCTAAACTTATTCTAGCATCCTCATTTAGTATAAATCTCCGCAAAACTGTGGCAATTATAGATTTAATCAGAAACTATAATTGTGGCAATACTAAGGCATATCATTGGAAAATATTTATTTTTGTTTATTAAGTGGTAAAATGTATTTAAGAGGTGAATTAATATGTCCGACAAAAAACTGATTTATATAGCAGATGACGAGGTTAATATATGCAATATAATAAAATCTTTTCTTGTTAAAGAAGGGTATGAAGTAGAAACGTTCAATGATGGCCGTAAAATACTTGAAGCGTTTAATAAAAGACCGGCGGACATGCTTATTATAGATATCATGATGCCGGAATTGGACGGTTTTTCTCTATGTTCATCAATTAGAGAGAAAAGTAATGTACCTGTTATAATTGTATCTGCTAAAGATACTGAGACAGACAAAATAGCAGGCCTTACATTAGGGAGTGATGACTATCTTACAAAGCCGTTCAGCCCTATGGAACTTATTGCAAGGATCAAAAGCATATTTCGCAGAATCGAGATGGATAAAATCAAGAATGAAAAAGTTCAAAAAATAAAGATTGCAGATGTTGTTATAAACTCCGACAAAAAGCAAGCCGAAATTAATGATAAAAATATCGGTTTGACTAACATGGAGTTTGCATTGCTTTATTACCTTGCCGTTAACAAAAACAAAGCAGTAAGCCGCAGTGAACTTCTAGATAAGGTATGGGGTTTTGATAATGAAGTAGAAACACGTGCTACTGATGACATGATAAAGAGAGTCCGTAAAAAGCTTACAGATGTAGGTTCAGCTTTAAAAATCGAAACGGTATGGGGATATGGCTTCAAAGTTGAAGATAAGGAATGATTCTATGAAGAGAAACACAATGAAATGGCGGATCTTCAAATACAACATTATCATAATAGTTGGATTGATAGCATTGACAACTATAGTGTTTAATATCGCCATCCGTTTTTATATTGAAGGTGATATCAAAAAACAGTTGAGTATGATCGCCCAGCAAACTGAATACACAGCATTGCATAAGGGTCCTGACTTTTTCCCCATTAAAGATAAAAAATCACCTCCTCCACCACCAGACACTATAAATGAAACTAACAAAACCGATATCGATCTGCTAGGGTTTCATTTTATGTTGGATCATTCGTTGAGGGAACCTCTTTCAATACTTAATGCCAATTATATACTTCTAGATAATAACAAGGAAGTAATCCCATCTCCAAGCGAGGATTATTTTAGCCTTCCAGAAAATATAGTTGAAAAAGTAACAAACGAGATAGGGCACTTAAAAGATGTAGAAGATCAAAAATATATTAATTTTACAATAAACGGAACAGAATATATATCAATTATCAAACCTATTTCTAATCAGAATTCCATCGGACTAGGCTGGCTGGTAATTTACTCAACCCTCCAAAAGGTTAATCAGCTTAAGTTAGCGATAAATGCTATATTACTTGTAATTCTTGTTTTATCAGCATTAATTGTTGCTGTCTTCTCGTCCATAGCAGCAAAAAAAATATCCGCACCCTTTTCTTCTCTAAGCAAACATATTGGAGCAATTGCAGAGAGGAATTTCGGAACAAAAATTGACCTGCCTGTAGATGATGAGCTGCAGGAATTTGTGATTAATATAAATACCATGTCTGAGAAGCTTGAATCGTATGATAAAGCTCAGAAAACCTTTCTGCAAAATGCTTCACACGAGTTTAGAACTCCTCTTATGTCTATTCAAAGTTATGCTGAAGGAATAAAGTATGATGTCGTAGAAAAAGACACTGCTGCTGATATAATAATTGATGAAACCAAGCGAATGACCCATCTTGTAGAAGATTTATTATATTTGTCGCGTCTTGATGCAATAGAAGAAAACTACCACTATAACGCTCTGGATTTTAACGATTTTATAAATACCTGTAAGGAACGAATGAACGGCATTGCTATAAAAAGCAATATAAGCCTTATAGCCAATTCCCTCAGTTATAATATTTCAATATATGCAGATGAAGATAAGCTCTTCAGAGCATTTACGAATATAATCAGCAACTGCATACGATATGCAAACAATACTGTAGAGATCAAATCACAAAAGCTTTCCGAAAATCAGCTCCAGATTACCATATGTGATGATGGCCCCGGAATTGATGCCAAAGAGCTTCCAAATATCTTTGAAAGATTTTACAAAGGCAAAAAGGGTAACGTCGGCCTGGGTTTAGCTATCAGCAAAAATGTAATAGAAAAACACAATGGAAAAATAACAGCACATAATTCCCAATGTGGTGCAATTTTTACAATTATATTGCCTATAAAATGACGTTTAAGAGTATTTTAAGCTTTCTTATCTATAATTTTTATATTAGGAAGAAGGTATAAACATGAGGATCTTAATAGTTGAAGATGAAATCAGACTTGCGGACACACTCCGTGAAATCATGCTTGAAAATAAATATATAGTGGATGTTGTGTATAATGGCGCAGATGGCCTGGACTATGCAATGACAGGCGTTTATGATGTTATTGTACTGGATGTAATGCTCCCCAAAATTAATGGCTTCGAAGTTGTTAAAACAATGAGAAAAAACAAACTGCAAACTCCTGTAATTCTTCTTACTGCAAAGGATGAAGTATCAGACAAAATAGCAGGTTTGGACAGCGGGGCTGATGATTATTTAACCAAGCCTTTTGTTCCTGATGAGCTATTAGCCAGAATCCGTGCATTGTCCAGAAGACAAGGCGAAATAATCATGGATTCAATGCAATTTTCAGACCTGTCTCTTAATCTTGCTACCTATATGTTGGAATGCGGATCAAAATCAGTGCATTTAGGTTATAAAGAATTCGAAATACTACGCTTGCTTATGTTAAACCCAACGATGGTTGTTCCAAAGGAAACACTAATTACTAGAGTATGGGGAGATGAATCCGACGCAGAGGATAATAATGTGGAAGTATATATTTCATTTCTAAGAAAGAAGTTTTCCTATCTAGGCTCAAAAGCAACTGTTTCAACTGTTAGGAAAATTGGGTACTTCCTAGAGGAGGCACCTTAAATGATTCAAAAATTAAAAACAAAGTTCATTATAATAAATATGGTTTTAGTAAGCATTGTTCTCATAGTTACTTTTATTACAATTGGCATTTCCACGTATCAAAGACTAGTAAGTGAAAGCTATGTTGCACTTGAAGAAAATCTTTCAAAGCTTAGTGCTGAAGGAATGCCAAAAAGAAGAATAGAGCCGCCAAGAAATGAACCTCCTGATGATAAAAAACCTATGAATAACAATGTTGTTTTTAAAGTAGTTTTAAATTCTGACAATAAAATCTATAAAACAGTAGGAAACGTAGAAATATCTGATGAAGTGCTAAATGAACTTATTCAGCAATGTATCAATGATAATAAGCCGACCGGTACTATATCAAGTCAGGATTTTCGCTATATGATGAAGGATAAACATGGCGTTACAGAAATTGCCTTTTATGATTTAAGTTCAGAGCAAACTATTATGTACAACTTAATAATTACTTTTACACTGGTTGGTTTGGCCAGTTTAGGCGCCTTTTTCATTATTAGCCTTTATCTTGCCAAATGGGCTTTAAAACCTGTAGAAAAGTCTTGGGAACAACAGCGGCAATTTATTGCAGATGCTTCCCATGAATTAAAGACACCACTTACTGTTATCCTTGCTAATACAGATGTTCTAGCGGCTCATAAAGGAGAAACCATTCAAAGTCAACTCAAGTGGCTTGACTATATCAAGACAGAATCTACAAGAATGAAGGGTCTCGTAAATGATTTATTGTTTCTGGCCAAATCTGATGCATCAAGAAATACTGTAGTTACATCTATATTTAATTTTAGCGACCTGGTCTGGAGTTGTGTGCTTCCATTTGAATCAATTGCATATGAACAGGGTAAGGATTTACAAAGTGATATCAAGTCTGATATCTCTTTTAAGGGTGATGAGGGAAAACTTAAACAATTAATTATGATTCTTCTTGATAATGCCTGCAAATACTCAGATGAAAAAGGTGTTATAAAAATAAACTTAAGTCAAAAGCAGGATAAAATTCTTCTCGAAATAACAAACTCCGGAGAACCAATTCCTGCTCAGCACCTACCTCATTTATTTGAACGTTTCTACCGTGCAGATGAATCAAGAGCAAGGGAATTAGGTGGATATGGCCTTGGGCTGTCCATTGCACAAAATATTGTAGAAATGCATCATGGTAAGATCTCAGTAACAAGCACAAAAGAAGCTGGTACAACATTTTATGTCATTTTTTAGGCAGTAAGTGGGTCAGTGCTTCCCCTTCTGACTCACTTACCTAAAAGCCATAAAATATACCATAACAATCAAACCCAGTACAATTCTATAATAACCAAAGGCAGTAAAATCTTTCCTTCTAATATATCCCATAAGAAACTTAATTGCAAAAATTGAAACCACAAAAGCTACAATCATACCTGATAAAAGTACTGTTAATTCTGATCCGGTAAATGCAAATCCAAATTTAACAATCTTTAAAAGACTCGCTCCAAACATAACTGGTATTGCTAAAAAGAAGGAGAACTCCGCTGCTATTTCTCTTGAACAGCCAATTAGTATCGCCCCCAAAATAGTTGCCCCAGAACGTGAAGTCCCAGGAATCAAGGACAACACTTGAAATATACCGATTATTGCAGCTGTCTTGTAACTAAGTTGGTCAAACCCATTAACCAAAGAAGTCTTTGCTCTATTTCGCTTTTCCAGAAGGATAAATAAAATACCATAAATAATTAAGGTAGCTGTAACTGTTTGGTAATTGTAGAATAGAGCATCTATTTTATCATCAAAAGGTATACCTATTATTGCTGCCGGCATAACCGCAACCAATACCTTCATCCACAAGGAAATAGTATCCTTCTTTACTTGCAGCTTCTTTTCTTTGAAAGATACAGGAAACAACTTATTCCAAAATAGCATTATTACTGCTAATATTGCTCCAAGCTGAATAACAACCAAAAATACCTCCTTGAATTCTTTGGACACATTTAGCTTTATAAACTCATCTGCCAAAATCATATGCCCCGTACTACTGATTGGCAGCCACTCTGTAATTCCTTCAATAATACCAAGAATAATTGCTTTAATAATTTCCATATTTTTTTGCGTCTCCTCCAATTGAAATTAAAACCAAAGTTATATTTTAGCATTCCTACAGTTTTTCACTCTAAAAATTTGTGTTGTAAAGTACAATTTTCAAAAGCAACAGTCTTTTCATAACCTGTCAGGTAACTTGTAAATCGCCTTATGATTTCTATGAAATTATACATCAGAAGGATTCCAATATCAACCACATTTTAATAATAATGAATATGGATTTTATGTAGCTGAAAGTATAATATACATAATTTGAGCAGCATACAGGTTATACTAATTTAATAAAACAAGCGGCATGCATCATTAGTACTGTTCGTTATCATGAGGTGAAAAATGGAACCATTAGTTGCACTAACAAGGTCTAATTATATAGAAAGCCTGCATTATGGGTTTATCTGTGTAGTAAACTCATCTGGAAAAATTCTTTATCATCTGGGTGATTACAATACTAAAATATTTTTCCGTTCGTCTGCAAAACCGATTCAAGCAATACCGCTTATCAAATCAGGTGCAGCAAAAGCATTTAACCTTTCGAAAAAGGAAATTGCCATTGCATGCGCCTCACATACTGGTCAAAAAAAGCACCAGGAGACTATTAAATCGATTTTGAACAAACTGGACCTTGATGAGGCAAACCTGCACTGCGGCATAACAAAGCCTTCTAATGCTGAAGAATATAAAAACCTTGTAAGCGAAGGCAACTCACCTTCAGCCACCCACTGCAGCTGTTCCGGCAAGCACTCCTCAATGCTGGCTCTTGCTAAATTCAGAGGATACGATATAGGTAGTTATGAAAAAACAGGCAGCCCCGTACAACAAGAGATTTTACAAACAATCGCCGAATTCACCAATGAGGATGTAAACTCTATACCTTTTGGAACTGACGGATGCGGTGTGCCGGTATACCTTCTACCTATATATAAAATTGCCCTGTCGTACGCAAAATTTTCGGAGAATTCCGAGAACCCAGCTAGTTCTTATTACTATCCATGCAGAACTATTTTTGAGTCTATGGTAAGCTTCCCGGAAATGGTTGCAGGTGACAAAGAATTCTGTACAGAGTTGATGCAGGTGACAAAAGGAAAACTCATAGGAAAGTTAGGCAGCGAGGCAGTGTATTGTCTTGGTGTAAAAGAAGGTAACCTTGGTATCTGTATAAAGATTATTGATGGTAATAGTCGGGCACTTTATCCAATAGTCATTCAAATTTTAAAAGAGCTTGATATTTTAGATGAAGCAGAGTTCTCAAAGCTAAAACACTGGTACAACATTGAATTGAAAAACAATTTAAATGAAACCATAGGAAAAATACTGCCTATTTTCAACATAAAAAAGCCGATAAGTCATCGGCATTTTTTAGGCGAAAATATTTTATTTGAGTAATACCATCTTTAAAATAGTCCGGTTTATGAATTCTTCATAATAACGTCTTCAATCGCATTTGCAACATCTTCACAAGCATCACAGCACTTCTCCAGGAAGTGGAATGTAGATTCCCATGCTGCCACTTCTTTAAAGTCATTACAATTGACGTATAGATCCCTCATAGCTTCTGTATAAAGCTTGTCTCCATCTTCCTCAAGGTGATTAACATCTACGATCAATTCATGTAAAGTCTTGGATTTTCTGAAATTATGCAGCTCACCAAGAGCTACCTTTAATGAGTCACAGCATTTAACAATAACTTCTGTCATCTTTAAAGCATATGGACGGATATTCGTAACATTAAACATATACATTCTAAGCGCAACATCCTCAATTGCATCTGTAACATTATCTATTGTATTTGCCAATGCCATGATATCTTCTCTCTCAATAGGCGTGATAAATTCCTTTACCAGCTTTTTTGTCATTACATGCCTTGCTTCATCTCCAGCATGCTCAATACTGTGCATTTCTTCTACTTTCTTTACTAATTCGTCCGCCTTAAAATTGTTCATGATTTTATTCAACAAATCTGCTGCTTTACAAGAGTGTTCAACTAATTCTACAAACGTATCATAGTAGTATTCATCTTTTTTACGAGCCATAATTCCCAATCCTCTTTCATTAAATTATATTATTCGTTAAAATATCTGCATAAATAACCACGCCATCAAAAAGCCTATCAGACCACATCCAGGGAATGTAAGAACCCATGCGAGCATCATTTCTTTAACAACTCCCCAGTTTACTGAAGATATACGTTTTGCTGCTCCAACACCCATAACGGCAGTTGTCTTTGTATGGGTTGTACTAACCGGCAATCCGGTTGTAGATGCTATAAAAAGGCATATAACCCCTGCAAAATCGGCCGCAAAACCCTGATGTTTTTCAAGCTTTACCATATCCATTCCCACAGCTTTTATTATACGGTATCCTCCGATAGAAGTACCAAAAGCCATTACTACTGAGCAAAGAATAATCAACCAGAGCGGAATATGAAATTCGGTTACTGATTGTCCCCTAGCGAGAAACATTCCCAGCAAAAATACTCCCATGAATTTCTGTCCATCCTGTGCACCATGCATAAATGCCATACCTGCACTACCCAAGATCTGCGCATCCTTAAAAAGAGTAAATGTTTTTGCCCTGTTTAAGCCTCCACAAATCAATTCTACTATCTTTACAATCACCCAGCCCATAATAAAACCTAATCCGATAGATAATGCCAATCCATAAAGAACCTTAACCCACTCGCTAAAATTAATACCACCTATGCCTCCCTGAAGTGCAATTGCGGCACCACTAATTCCTGCGATCAGTGCATGGCTTTCACTTGTTGGAATCCCAAACCACCAAGCTGCCGTTGCCCAAAGAACAATTGCAAAAAGGGCCGCACAAAGTGCTATAAGTGCTTCCCTAGGATCTCCACCAAAATCAACCATATTGTAGATAGTCTTTGCTACCTTCGAATTTACCATAGTCATAACTAAAACACCCAAGAAATTAAAAACAGCTGCCATCCCAATAGCAGTCTTAGGTTTTATTGACCTAGTTGAAACACAGGTAGCAATGGCATTAGGAGCATCCGTCCAACCATTAACCAATATAACTCCTAAAGTTAGTAGTGTAGTTACAACTAAAGCTGGATTTCTCAATAATTCGCTTAAAAAACCACTAAGTGTTACTGTCATTTTTCATCAACTTTCCTTTGATTTTCATAAATTTTTCTCTATATGTCTTTTTTACCTTCTTGACCTTTTTTAGAATAGCATAATTTATGTGGACATACAATAGCCATTAGCAAATCTTACAGCTATTTAACATTTATTTAACAATTTGATTACATGTATATTATATTTTAAGTTTACCATCTTATCCTTAAAAATATCTTAAAATTTGGTTTGTATTTCTAAGTTTATTTTATCCGTTTTTGAAAAAAGAAATCATTAAAAAAAGAGCTGCAGATTAAAGTCTGCAGCCCCAAATTAGCAAAATGTTGGAACTTATTTTGTCGTCTGAGCCTCAACCAGTCTCTTACCACAATATATTTCGCGAAGACGCGGCTTCTCAATTTTGCCGGTAGGATTTCTTGGTACCTGGGCAAAAATAATTTTATGTGGTCGTTTATAACGCGGCAACTCCATACAAAACTCGTTAATATCTTCTTCAGTGCATACCGCACCTTCCTTCAGTTCAATAATTGCTGCTGCAATTTCTCCAAGTCTCTCGTCAGGTAAACCGATCACAGCCACATCCTTAATAGCATTATTCGCACGCAGGAAATCTTCAATCTGTACAGGATACAGGTTTTCCCCACCAGTGATAATAACATCTTTTTTACGGTCAACCAGATAAACAAAACCATCTTCGTCCATTCGTGCAACATCCCCAGTATATAACCAACCGTCCTTGAGTATTTCTGCAGTTGCTTTCGGGTTGTTGAAGTAGCATTTCATCACACCGGGACCTTTGACAATCAATTCACCTACTTCTCCTTGCTCAACAGGCTCGCCGTTCTCTTTAACTATTGCAATTTCCCATAGATAGCCTGCTTTTCCGATTGATCCAACCTTATGTATGTTTTCAACCCCAAGATGAACACAGCCTGGCCCAATTGATTCACTGAGACCATAGTTGGTATCATACTGATGATTTGGGAATACCTGCTTCCATCTGCGTATCAGACTAGGAGGCACTGGTTGTGCTCCAATATGCATCAGTCTCCATTGGTCAATGCGATAGTCTTCCAGTCGAATGTCACCACGCTCGATAGCATCCAGAATATCTTGCACCCATGGCACAAGCAACCAAACAATAGTCGCTTTTTCTTCAGACACCGCCTGCATAACCCACTCAGGCTTAACCCCCCTGAGAATAACAGCTTTGCTTCCAGACAAAAGACTGCCGAACCAGTGCATTTTAGCACCAGTATGATAGAGCGGCGGAATACACAAAAACACATCTTCACGTGTCTGCGAATGATGGTTCTGCTCAGTCATACACGAGGAAATCAGTGCATGGTGTGAATGAAGAATCGCTTTTGGAAATCCGGTTGTACCGGAAGAAAAATATATTGCTGCATCGTCATCGTCCTTCAACTCAACAGCCGGTGCTGTGGATGAGCAATAAGAAACAAGTTTATCATAACTATCAGCAAAAGTAGGTCTGTTTTCGCCAACATAGAAAAATGTTTTGACGCCGTGGAGATGGTCAAACACCTGCTCCACACGTCCAATAAATTCCGGCCCAAATATCAGGGCATCAGCCTCTGCCAACTCCAGACAATACTTTATTTCGTCTGCAGTATAACGGTAATTCATAGGCACAGCCAGAGCTCCAGTTTTCAAAATTCCAAAGTATATTGGAAGCCACTCAAGGCAGTTCATAAGCAAAATTGCAACTTTATCACCCTTTTTGATTCCTCGGGTAAGCAAAAGGTTTGCAAAACGGTTTGCCTTTATATCAAATTCCTTCCATGTCATTTCACGACGATATTTTTCATTCGGGCTTGTCTCGATCAGGTTGTATTCACGCCAGGTAACTGTATGATCGGGTTGATTGGTTGGATTGATTTCAACGAGACTGACCTCCATTGGATAAAGTTTTGCATTTCTTTCAAGAAAATCAGTAATAGCCATTTTTCAGCATCCTTTCTTTGCCTGTAAAATCATATAAAATCAGGCTAAATCGGTATAAAAATACGTCCTCTGTTGAAGCAGTCACAAACTGCATTAAAACAGAGGACGGATATATCCGTGGTACCACCTCATTTGCTGCCACCTAACAGAGTACAGCCAATAGAGCAATCACATTATGCTCCGGCACATTAACGGGCATTCCCGCCGCAGTCTACGTGGAAAACCGCTTGTAAAATTAATTCCATTCTATCACTGACATGTACAATTTTCAAGTGCTTATCCTATTTGTTGTAGACTTTTCATATACCAACTACTTACTGACATATATAAGGTTACTAGTATATAATCCCATTATAACAGAGGAACGTTCAAGTTTTTTGCTCTGTGCGCTTAAATTCCGAACTCATTTATCGAAAAATTTGAGGTACTCCTCATACCCTTCCCTTTTAAGATCTTTTACAGGTATAAAACGTAAGGCTGCTGAATTTATACAATACCTTACACCTGTTGGTGTTGGGCCATCACCAAATACATGCCCCAAATGAGAGTCTGCATATTTGCTTCTCACTTCAGTACGTATCATTGAATGACTTTTATCAACCTTTTCTTTTATATTTTCCTTAACAAGAGGTTTATCAAAACTCGGCCATCCGCATCCTGAATCAAACTTGTCAAGCGAAATGAATAATGGCTCTCCCGAAACAATATCTACATAAATTCCGTCTTCTTTATTATCCCAGTATTCGTTCTCGAAAGGCCTTTCCGTTGCATTCTCCTGGGTTACTTGATACTGCAATTTTGACAACTTATTCCTTAATGTATCATCATCTAATTTAATATATTGTTTTTCTGCAGTTTCCCTTATTCTGCAAGTCTTTTGAATAAACGCCTCCCGACCTGAGCCAATCTTGTAGCTCTTATAATGCTCAGGATTTTTCAGATGATAATCTTGATGATATTCCTCTGCAGGATAAAATTCTGAAGCCCTTATTATCATTGTTGCAATAGGTTTATTAAAGCTTCCTCCATTTTGCAAATTTCTCTTTGATTCCTCAGCCAGCTCTCTCTGCTTTTCATCATGGTAAAATATTGCTGTACGATACTGCGAACCCTTATCAAAAAATTGTCCATTTGGATCATTGGGATCAATCTGGCTCCAAAAAATATCCAGGAGGTTTTCATACTTAACCATCCCAGGGTCGTATTTGATCTGTACAGCTTCAAAATGCCCTGTTTCTCCCAAGCAAACCTGCTCATACGTCGGATTCTTAATATGTCCTCCAGTATAGCCTGCAATCACTTGATAAACACCACCAAGTTCTCTAAATGGAGGAACCATACACCAGAAGCATCCACCAGCAAATGTAGCAAATTTATAATCCAATTCGTTAAATTTATTGTTCATAATAACGTCCACTCCCATCCAGTACAATTTTGCACTCACCTAATACTTATAATATCGTTACCCTTAAATATTATATATAAATCGCAGTTTTTTAAATTATAGAAACTATTTCCTCATATAGCAATTTGATATTTATGAAATCTGTTTTACAAAATATATAATAGAAAGTACAATAACTAACTTTCCTTTGTTGGTATTAATTTATGTACACACTTATTCCTTAAATTATATCTTTGATACATATATAAATTGGATGGTTACAATTTCTTTTATAATCTTATGTAAATCTGAATCTTTTATATAATAATTACACACTATACAATTAAAATATTACTAGATATAAAAACCTGGTTAACTTATCTTAACGATCACTAGATACAATTGTTGACATATCATTCAAACTGTCGTAACATTAATATGTTAATTTATATGTCATTATTTACATGTTGTCTATTGATTAATACAAGTTCGGATTTCACAAAAAAATATTGCTGCACGTTGAATTATTGTAGTTAGTCTGTCATAGAAATTACCGAAGAATTCAGTAGCAAATGAAGTGAGGTAGAATGAGTGTTATGGTCTATAAAATTTTATACTATACCAAAAAAGAGTAAGCAAAAACAAACTTAACATGAAAAATCCAAAGTAATATTTCAGCTATTACTTAATAATTTTATTTTTCATTGTATAGAGCATATTCTCCGGTAAATACTACAATAATAGACGAGATTTTAAGCATTATCTTTAGATTTCAAGAAAGTTATTAAATATTAGGAGAAGATACTTATGATAAACAACAGTTTAAACCCTCAAGCTGGACTTAAAATACTGGAAATCGACCCATGGCTTGAACCTCACAGGTACGACTTGGAGGAAAGAATGAAGCGCTACTATGGTGTTAAACAAGCACTCCTTGGTGAATGTAAAAGTTTTAAGGATTTTGCAAACGGCCACCATTATTTTGGCTTTCACCAAACTGAAGAGGGCTGGTATTACCGCGAATGGGCACCTGCTGCTGAGGCCTTATACCTCATTGGAGATTTTAACGGCTGGAACCGGGAATCTCATCCCCTTACTAAAAAAGACAATGGAGTTTGGGAAATATTCCTTCCGGGTAAAAACGCACTACCCCATCAATCCCTTGTCAAAGTACATATAAAAAGTCAGGGGCAAGCTAACGATCGAATTCCGCTTTATATAAGAAGAGTTATTCAGAACCCTGAAAATCACAATTTCAGCGGACAAATCTGGGCACCTGAAAATCCTTTTGTGTGGACAGATTCCGAATTCCAGGTAGATACCTCCAAAGCTCCGTTAATTTATGAAACTCACGTAGGAATGGCTCAGGAGAAGTGCGACATGGGAACCTATAAGGAATTCGAGGATACTATGCTTCCTAGAGTAAAGGACCTTGGATACAATACAATTCAGATTATGGCCATTATGGAACATCCATATTATGCCTCCTTTGGATACCACGTTACCAATTTCTTTGCTGCATCCTCATGGTTTGGTACGCCTGAAGAACTAAAATCGCTTATTAATAAGGCCCATGAGATGGGCATTTCTGTCCTCATGGATATTGTACATTCTCATGCTGCAAAGAATTTTGCAGAGGGTATAAATGAGTTTGATGGTACAGAATATCAGTTTTTCCACTCAGGCGGTCAGGGCACTCACCATGTCTGGGACTCCAAGCTGTTCAACTATGGGAGGCATGAAGTTATTCACTTCCTGTTATCCAACATTAAATTCTGGATAGAAGAATATCACTTTGATGGGTTCCGTTTCGACGGTATAACCTCCATGCTCTACCATGACCACGGACTAGGAACAGCTTTTGACAACTATAACAAGTACTTCAGCATGAATACACATGTTGAAGCATTGACGTATCTTCAATTTGCCAATGAGCTGATAAAAGAAATCAAACCTAACTCAATTTCTATCGCTGAGGACATGAGTGGAATGCCTGGAATGTGCCTTCCCATTGAATATGGTGGAATCGGCTTTGATTACAGGCTGGCCATGGGAATGCCAGACTTCTGGGTCAATACCTTGAAGCATAGAGATGACGACTGGAACATGCAGTCGCTGTACCATGAACTGTCGACAAGCCGTTACATGGAAAAGCGCATAGGCTATGTCGAATCACATGATCAGGCATTGGTTGGAGACAAAACTTTTATTTTCTGGATGGCAGACAAAGAAATGTACTGGCATATGAACAAGGAAAGCCAGAACCTGGTTATAGAACGTGCAATTGCACTGCATAAGATGGCACGGTTTATTACAATTTCGCTTGGTTCAGAAGGATATTTGAATTTTATGGGCAATGAGTTTGGCCATCCGGAATGGATTGACTTTCCAAGGGAAGGTAACGGATGGAGCTTCAAACACTGCAGGAGGCAATGGACTCTTGCCGACAGTGAATATCTTAGATATCACGACCTGAACCAATTTGACAGAGCTATGATTCATTTTATGTCTGAAGAAGGTCTGGTAGGATGTGGAGCCCCTCAAGCTCTTTGGATAGACCAGAATAGGAAGCTGATTGTATTCAGAAAAAAGGACTTCATATTCATATTCAATTTTCACCCGACAGAATCTTATCCGGACTTCGAGCTTCCAATCCATCAGGATGGCCGGTTCCAAGTTGTTATAGATACAGATGAGCATAGGTTTGGAGGGCATGGACGTATAGCCCATGATGTTATTTATGATACTTATAAGCTCAATATGAACCGTGATTTTACCGGAATTTCAATATACTCACCCAATCGTACGGCTTTGGTATTAAAAAAGATATAAACTTTAAATGATAAAAGCAATGGTTTGATATTTACCATTGCTTTTAGTTTAATTGTTCTTGTATTCGCATCCATATGACTCAATCACAACCTATGAATTAATCTCTAAACATTTAAGTCTCTCTTTTTATAAAACACATAAGTTACACAAACCATTACAACAATAATTACTAATGATAAAATCACATAAACAGGTTGTATTCCTCCATCCAACAAATTTTCGGCTTCAAAGTATTTAAACGGAGTAATATACTTCAAACCATCAAGTTTACTGCTCATACTAATTGCTGATGAAAGAACAAACGAAACCAAGAGCACCACTGTAGCAGCACCCGGAGCTGCTTTGGGATTTCTGCTTGCAGCTGCTATCCCTGTACCTATTGATAAGAATACCAGCTGCAATATAAACATTCCGAGCATCAATATAGCTATTTCACCTGTTATTTGCTCACCATTGGCATATTTCCCAACAATGGCTATCGAAAGAATCAGTGTGACAACATTAAATACAACAATATTAAAAAGTGCTGCCAAAAGCTTTGCGGTAATAATTTCAAATCTTGAAACAGGTTTAACCATTAGAAACTCCGTAGTTTTATCCCGTTCTTCCTTTGAAATGATGTTAGCTCCAAGCAATGTAGCATGAATGGTAGCCATTAGCAGTATATATAAATAAAACATACCATAAAATCCGCTGGCTTTTGTCAGGTCAAAATTACCCATTCCCAATACAGCTTTTATTGTTTTAGGTATATTGGAAAAAATCTCATTCATTGACTGGCCTGATTGGGCATATGCAGAAAACTTACCCATTGAAGAAACAACCATGAGCAATATTGCAACACTCCAAATAATAAGTGATTTCCTATGAGCTCTCAATTCTCTTATAAAAATATTCATATGCTCGCTCCCTCCTTAAACCGCATGGATGTCTTTTTTCTTATATATCAGGTAACTTCCCACAATAGCTGAAATAACAAAAATAATTCCTGCAATGACGTAAGAGGCTTCATACGCAGCATTCTGAATAATGTAAGCAGCATCAAAATACCTGAAAGGGGATATATATCTTACTTTTTCTTCCCCAATAATTAATCCAAGATTTCCAATGATGTAAAACCCAAACACCGTACTTAAGGATATGGAAATCACTGATTTGATTTTACCTGCTATAACTGAAACAATAATTCCAATAGCCATAAACATCAATTGTATAAAGAATAATGTAACTGAAATCATCAGAAATAATTTTAGATTATAGTCACCAACTATAGCTGTTGCAGACAAAATCGTCAATCCCAGATAAATAATATTCGTTATTGCCAGTGAAGACGATACTGCCAAGACCTTTGAGGTCAGCACTCTTTCACGGCTTACAGGCTTTGTCATAAGGAAATCCGCAGTTTTGTCACGTATTTCTTTTGATACAATGGCTATTCCAAGATTCATTGCCTGAATTGCTCCACACAATACAACAAACGGAAATACAATTGAATAGAAACCAACAAGTGTAGAAATGTTGCCTAAATATAAGTTGAAAACCTTTTTCATTACATCCGGCATGTTATTCACAAAGACTTTAAAAGATTCTATATCCTCTCCAAGGCCTTTGAAAATAAATATATACATAACTGCCAGTAAAGACATGGAAAGTGACCAAATAATTACAGATTTGCGGTAAGCCCTCAGTTCATGCAGGAATATATTCATAACCCTCAGGCCTCCTTTTCATAGTAGTGCATAAAGATTTCCTCAAGACTTGGTTCCTCTATCCAGACATTGGATATTTCCACATCCGAAATCTTTTTCATTATCAAGTTGACATTACCCTTAAACAAAAAGCTCACTGACTTATCCTTTATTTCAAGATTACTCACGCCACCAATGTTGAAATAGTTTGGGTCTACTTCCGATTTCATTTCAACCTTGAACTTCTTATAATTATTCTCTGTCAAATTACTCATTTTTTCCAGTTTGATAATTCGGCCTTCTTTAATTATGGCTACGCGTGTGCACAACCTTTGAACTTCACTTAATACATGGGACGACAGGAGAATTGTTGCACCTTTTTTATTTTCCTCCTTAAGTAAATCAAAGAACTTTTGCTGCATAAGAGGATCAAGACCGCTTGTGGGCTCATCAAGTATAATCAGCTTTGGCTCATGAAGTAGGCCTTGCACAATCCCGACCTTCTTTTTATTTCCAAAGGACAAATCATCAATTCTTTTCTTGAGGTCTAAATCCATTATTTCAGCCAGTTCCTTGATTCTTTTGCTGCAATCCTTTTTATAAAAACTAGCAGAATATTTTAACAGGTCAATAACCTTCATTTTATCGTAATAAAATACTTCCGAGGGTAAATAACCAATATCTCTGGCAATTTCGGGAGCAAATTTGATGCAATCCTTTCCAAAAATCTCAGCACTGCCACTGGTTGGATAAATCAAAGATAGCAGGGTCCTGATTGTAGTAGACTTACCCGCTCCGTTAGGGCCAATAAACCCAAAAATTTCGCCTTCCTCGACATTAAAGCTAACATCAATAATCCCTCTCGATTTACCATAGTTCTTGGTCAGGTTTTTAATTTCGATAACATTCATATCTGAAACCTCCCATGCTGTATTATTTTTCCCTCAATTAAAAATATACTATCCTGAGAGTATAATAGAACTCTCGAAGATAGCATATCATAAAATCCTGCAAATAAGTATTAAATTAGCATATAAACTCAAAGTTTTTAATTGACATTCCTGTACTTTTTTCCTCAAATAACCTCCATTTATGCAAGTACTGCTTGCACAAGCAGTAAATTACTGTCCTTTTGCAGCTAGAGGTGCCGGAACAACATAAACTCTCTTTGCCAATTCAGCATCAAGCATTAATATACCTTTTCCGTCATTCTCGCCTATCAGTTTAATACTGCTGAGATTCTGTTCTGCATTGGCTTCTTCCTCAGTCTGCTCATCTATGAACCACTTTATGAATGAATTCGTTTTATGATCACGATCTTCAATAGCTTGATCAGCAATACTGTAAATGGAACCTGTTACAAAGCGTTCATGCTCAAGTGCTTTGGTCAATACTTCTTCAATAGAATTGAAATTCCATTCAGGTGCTGGTAATTCCTGAAGTTTTACACGTCCCCCCACAAGATTCAAATAATTCAAGAAGATAATTGCGTGATCTCTCTCCTCCATTGCCTGTACTCTGAACCAATTGGCAAAACCGTTTAGATTTCTTGATGTAAAGTATACTTCAAAAGAAAGATAAAGGTATGCAGAATAAAATTCTTTTTGAATTTGATCATTTAACAATTTTTCAAGTTTTTCGTTAATCATGTTAGCTTTCATCCTTTCAACAACTTTATAGTTATTCTTTCCTAACAAAAATATACCCACAAATAACTAATCTGAAACGTTTCATATTAATTTTTACCTCTTCTCAATTATCATAAAAAAATTTCCGTTTCTAATCAGAGTACATACTAAGGTTCAAACTTTTTAAGGAATTATCCATCCGTTCTTTCAAAATAAACCTCCGGTAAAACAATTCTAACTTCATACTCAGAGTCTTCCTTCTGCCAATATACAATGAACCTGATTTTAGCCGTTTTTGGCACATAGCTTTTTTGTTTCATAGCCTCAATCTGGTTTAAAAAGTGCTTTGAAAATCTTATAACTGGCTGCCCTTTTGAATTGAGGCAGCATTCTCCGTCAACTGTAAGTTCGTCTCCGCTGTTAAGTTGTGATATTAGATTCTGGCAGGATAAAAAGTAATCCAGCCAAACATCCTTAAAAGTTAACTGCATTACCAATTGATCCGGAGGTAAATAAACCTCATTATCTTCAACTATTTTAAGATTCTCTGTTTTTATGAAGTTAAAATAAGTTCCGTTATAGTGAATAGTCAAGTTTCGTTTAGCTCTTGTCATAGCAACATAAATCTGTCTTACCCCTTCGTCTGTACAGACATCGAATTGATCAAGCATAAGAAAGACATTTTCAAACTCTCGGCCTTTGGCCTTATGAATTGTTGAAACAAATATGGTCTCGGCTTTTTCGCCAAAGAAATCTTCTATTTTTGATTCCCGTATAAAAATTTCCAAATCCGATTTGTATTTATTTTTTGGATTGGTAGCCTCAAAATCCTTAATGATGTTTAGGCACATTTCTAAATTTGAGCTGCCGTAAAACCTTTCTATCAATTTCCGCTTTGCATTTGCCCAATTTTCCTCGCCTATCATATAAGTGTCTTCCTCCAAATTGAGCTGGCTTAGAAAAAATCGAACTTCCAAAAGATTATATATATTAAACCCTTCATTGGATTGAATAAGTTTTGCCTGCATTCCAAACTTCACAAGCAATCCGGCAATCTGCAGAGCTTCTTCATTACTCCTGGTCAAAACGCAAGTAGATCCTGAAAGTTCTTCTGAGAGAACATCATAAACCATTGGCGTGATCAGGTTGCGACTCCTGTGCCGAATCAGTTTGATTCTGCCATTATCTCTCTGTACTGCATAAATAGGTATATTCTTTAAACGATGTGAAATTTTCTTTACAAACTGATTTGTGAAATCAACAAGGTTACTTTTACTTCTATAGTTTTCAATTAGCTCATACATAACAGCGTTCTGAACCTTTATCATATGTTCCAGATATTTAGAACTTGCACCTCTGAATTCATAAATATTTTGGTCGTCATCCCCAACTGCAATAACTCTCATATCCTCATTTTGTTCAACCAATTCGTTAATAAGTGCAAACTCGTCTGCATCCATGTCCTGAGCTTCATCTATAACTAAAACCATTTTGGTTATTCTGCCGGCTTCAACTTCACCACTTTGAATTCTCCTAATAGCCTCTTTTATTACTTCATCCGTTTTTTCCAGTGTTCCAACCCTTCCTAACAAGTCAAAGCAATAGGAGTGAAATGTTTTAATCTCAACAAAATTGGCAGCATTACCAATCAGCTTCAACAAACGCTTTTTAAATTCAGTTACAGCTGCCCTTGAGAAAGTCACCATCAGAAGTTGTTCATGCTTGACATCTTCCATTAATAATAATGAAGCAAGTTTGTGAACCAGAACGCGGGTCTTACCGCTCCCAGGCCCTGCTGCCACAACAATGTGTTTTGTTTGATTATCAGTAATAATTTTTAATTGGGTGGGCGAAAGTTCTCCAAAAAGTTGTTTGAATTTTGTTGGTGTAATATTTCGTTTGATTTCATTTTGGCGGCTTCCCTTGAAGTATTTATTTAAAAATGAAGTATAGTTCAGTTGAAAGTAATCATCTACAAACTGCAATGCATCTTTGTAATCGCTGATCATTTTCCTCGCATACTCTCCGACAATGTGAATTTGCTGCACCTTATTCTCGTAGTATTCCTTTAATTTCTGATAGTCCTCTATCTTGTACCTCTTTTTATTGTCCCTCTCAATACGTTCAATAGACATAGGATTATATAAAACCATAAATCCGCCCTCTATTTTCAATGCTCCGATTCTGGACAGATAAAAAAGTGCATCTTCAACGTCTTCAACATCAATTTTCGTATTAAAAAATGTCAGTTGCAGCCCAAATTCTTCTTTCAGCTCGAAAACCGAGAACTCAACCATAACTTCTTCTTTGTTACTTTCTTCATTCCTTATACTTGTATTGCTTTTATCGTAAAGATACTCCAAAATGAATTGTGCCAGGTCATGTCTTTGCGTAAGCTTTTCTTCAAGCAAATCTTTATCATAAAGAGAAAGCACTGTGATATAGTTTGATGAATAACCTGTACTTTGTCTCTTTATCCAATTTTTGATCACCCAAAAGTTTATGACAGTTTTAATGTTCCTGGGAGTTACGTCCTTACAGCCGAAACTTTCAGCCTGCTCGTTTAACTCTTTAATATGAAATGTTTTTTCCTCATTAGTAAAAATAGTCAAAAGAAAATTTTCAATACGTACAAAACTTTTTAATATGACAAGTGAACGGTTTTTGTTTTCCTTTCTCTTTATAAATGCTCCTAAATCTTTCGTAAAAGCCAATATTTTTTCTTCCCGTAGCAGATTTACAGTTTGAATTACATCCTCCTTGGTAATACCTAGATGGTCTGAAATATAATCAATTCTAGACTCAGCTTCTTCTCCTAATGCACTTTTTCTGCTTCTACTAGAAATTAAACTCTTAATTATTCGAATTGCATTTTCCTTTTGCTTTCCTTCAAACCTATTTGATGTATTGATTTTGTCAATTGCCTCTTGGGCATTTTTGGATAGAATGCTATCCGCAAATATTCTTGGCATATTCTGTCCACGCTTAACATATCCGGCATCTTCCAGCGCTGCAATTGCTGTTGTTACCCTTGTTTCTATTCCACCTATATTTTCATCCCACCCAGCCATTCGTGCAATCTCTAACGCCGATTGAGATGTTTTTAAACGTAATCTGGTAATATCTTTTATTGCCCTCCATACCTGTTGTACTTCTTCGATATTCACTTTAGTCTGGTTTAACAGCATAAAATGCTTGTTCAGGTCTTCATCATTAAACAGAACATAACAGTCAGCAGAAATAGTTTCATCCCTGCCAGCCCTTCCTGCTTCCTGAACATAATTTTCAAGGGAATCTGATATCTCATAGTGAATAACCATTCCAACATCTTTCTTATCAACTCCCATACCGAAAGCAGATGTTGCAACCATAATCCGAACCTCACCATTAACAAATGCATCCTGATTTTCGCTTTTTTCCTGCTTATCCATTTTTCCATGATACGGTTTTGCCGAATAACCATCGTGTGTTAATCTTTGTGCCAGCTTATAAGCTTTTTTTGTTCTTGAAACATAGATTATGGTTGGACATTTCTTCTGTTCAATCAAATCCCTTACCGTATTGTATTTTTCTTCTTCATTATCTTTTTCAAATACCTTATAATGCAGATTGCTCCTTGATGCACCAGAAGTAAAAAGCTCCATTTCAATAGAAAGCTTTTGCCTGAAGTACTCCCTGATATCCTCAATTACCTTTTGTTTTGCTGTAGCAGTAAAACACGAAACCGGAATTCCTTCCTCCAGGTTTTTCCTTTCCTGAATTGACTTTATGAAATCACCAATATATAAATAATCCACTCTAAAATCCTGTCCCCATGCCGAAAAGCAATGCGCTTCATCAATAACAAACCTAACAACGTTTCTTCCTAGTAGTAATCGTTCAATACTCTTTGAACGTAAAGCTTCAGGAGAAATATACAGTATAGAAGCAGACCCATTTTCAACTCTTTCAAAAGATTTAGCCTTTTCAATAGGGTCAAGCAAACCATTTATAGTAACAGCATCTGTAATACCTGCTTTTTCCAGATTATCAACCTGATCCTTCATCAATGACTGCAAAGGAGAAATAACAACAGTCAAGCCCTTAGAATTAATTCCGCTCATCAATGCCGGTACTTGAAAAGTAATTGACTTTCCTCCACCGGTAGGAAACACAACCAAAAGCGATTTCCTGTCAACAGCTGCTTTGACCGCTCTCTCCTGTAATGCTTCACCTGCGTATTTTCTATAGGAATCAAACCCAAAAAACCGTTTCAAACCTTTATAAATGTCAAGCGCTTCGTTGCAGTAAGTACAACCGCACAAACATGGATTGCCTCTTAGTAGAAACATGACCTTCTCAACTGTAGGAAAATTTTTTAGCACCCATGGCGGAGTAATTGAATAACGGCTTCTTGTATTTATCAATGACAAACAGTAGGCTAATTCGATGGGGTATTTTGATATTATGTCATTCAAATTAGCCTGCTCACATATTTGTGAATAGAACTTCTCCATAATCATTTTTTCAGTATTTATAGCATTTTCTTTAAATCCAACGATATTAAAAAAAGAACAAAACTCCTTTTTGTCTTTTAATAATGAATAATAGATTTGTTTTAATATATCATCTGTATTTTGAAAAGCTGCAACCTCGTCAAAGAAAAGATCCCTGGCCTTTATTGAATCATTGAGCGGATTGTTGAGTTCTTCTGTTTGCAGCTTATCGTCTTTTAATAGAGCATGATAAGGTCTGGTTGGAAACAGAAGCGGAGAAAAAAACAAAGTATCAATAAACTTCAAATTGTTGATATGGGCAGAATTAATTGCATCTTTGATATATTTTAAATCATGATTAAATATATTATGACCACAAACATATTCTGAACCGTTCAGAAATTCAATAAAATGTGCAACAGAATTTGAGTGAAATGAAGAACCATTCCACTTAATCCCCCCAATGTCAAGGATCCTTCCACTATTTAGCTCAATTTCGGTATCAATAAAAACGATAGAGTTCATGTTCTGCCCCCTAAAAAAGCTTTTGAACGGCTCGTAAATTTATTGAAAGCTTCTTTATTTTATAATTATAACCCTAAAAACAGAATTGGTAAAGATTGCTTGCTCTTTTTGATTTTGAAAACGTATCTCAAATTCCAGTCATTTTACAAATACACGCACCTACATTACCTATGGTCTTTCCTCCCATATAGGCCAAATTATCAGGATAAAAGTTTCAAGTTTTAATACTTTATTCCGATTTCTTACTTCATAGTTGTGAATTTTACTGAATTGGGGCAACATAACTATATAATCCTTGCATATGGAGGCATCAAATGGATAAGCATGAAGTAAGTAATATTCTAAATGACATTGGACTTCTTCTTGAAATACAAGGTGAGAGTTTTTTTAAGTCAAAGGCATACTATGATGCTTCTAGAACTATAGAGCTTTTGGACGAAGATCTGGAGGCATTGATTTTAAATGATCGCCTAAAGGAAATAAAGGGAATCGGAAATGCTTTAACTCAAAAAATAACCGAATTAGTTACAACAGGTAAGCTTGAATATTATGAAAATCTTAAGAAAAGTATACCTCATGGTCTGGTAGAAATGCTTAAGATACCTGGATTCGGACCAAAAAAAGTGGCTGCAGTCTATAAACAACTCGGAATAACTACTATAGGTGAGTTAAAGTATGCTTGTGAGGAAAACAGACTTATAAAGCTTGCGGGATTTGGTGAAAAGACTCAGAAAAAAATACTTGAGGGAATCGAGAACTTAAATAAATATTCTAACCAATTTTATTACCCTTTTGCCAAAACACTTGCTGATATGATTATAGCTACGCTAAAAGAAAGTGGACAGGTTATAAGAGTATGTGAGGGCGGCAGCCTCAGGAGAAAAAAAGAAACTGTAAAAGACATTGATATACTGGCAAGCAGTAATAATGCTGAAGCTGTAATGGCTCTTTTTACAAACCACCCGCTTGTAAGTAGTGTTACCTCAAAGGGAGAAACGAAATCCGCTGTCATCCTTAAAGATGGAATAAATGTCGACCTGAGAGTAGTGAGTGATGATGAATACCCATATGCTCTTCACCATTTTACAGGAAGCAAGGAACACAACACAGCATTAAGGCATATTGCAAAGCAACAAGGTATAAAAATAAATGAATACGGCCTTTTTAAGGGAAATGAAACAATAAAATGCAGTGATGAAAAGGACATCTTTAAAGTTTTTGGTATGGATTATATTGAGCCTGAACTGAGGGAAAACAACGGCGAACTTGAGGCTGCAAGCAATAATCAACTTCCATGTCTTGTTGATCATAATGATATAGAAGGAATTCTTCATGTACATTCTACATACAGTGATGGTGCCAATACTATAGAAGAATTGGTGAAGTTCTCTATGAATAAAGGTTATACCTACCTTGGAATCACCGATCACAGCAAGTCCGCATATTATGCTGGTGGACTGGTAGAGGATGATATAAAAAGACAGCATGAAGAAATAGACAAACTAAATGAAAAGTACACTAATTTTACTATTTTGAAGGGTATAGAATTAGATATCCTTCCGGATGGAAGTCTTGACTATACTGATAATGTTCTGTCTAGCTTTGACTTTACTATTGCATCAGTTCACTCATCCTTCACATTAGATGAAGATAAGATGACCGAAAGGGTCTTAAAGGCAATTAGCAATAAATATGTTACTATCTTAGGGCATCCAACAGGAAGACTTTTACTTTCAAGAGAGCCTTTTAAAATAAACATAAATGAGGTAATAAAAGCATGTGCATCACGAAAGGTTATTCTGGAGATTAATGCAAATCCTCACAGGCTGGATATGGATTGGAGGCTGTTAAAAGGTGCAAGATATGAAGGCTGCAAATTCGTTATATGTCCAGATGCTCACAGGCTTGAAGGAATTGATGATATAAAATACGGTGTAAATACTGCTAGAAAAGGATGGCTTGAAAAGGATGATATAGTTAACACCAGAAGTATTGAAGATTTTTTAAAGTTAATAGGACGCTAGCATTTTTAATTGTCAAACCTATTTTTCATACAATTTAAAACATCTTAAATTTTAGACAAAATGGGCATTGATAATAACTTCTCCATCATATCCCGACAATACGACTAAAAATAAATTATCATGAATCCGACTTCTCATAGATGCCTAAGCCGCACAATGTGCGGCTTAGGTCCATTTCAAACCTAGCAGCACCTAACTATTATGCCTTCTTCTTTTTCACTTCTCGTGTTGCAATAATATCTGCCCCAGTACCAAGTATATCCCGATGCACTATGTAATGGAACTCAACCGGAGCCTCGATTTCAATCTCTTTAAGAAGTTGAACAATCTCAGACATTTTTTCTTTGGGAACAGGCCTGTTGCTACGCACACTTACTAAAGGCAACACTCCTCCATTAACCTTTACTGTAGAAGTTACATTTCTTACAGGATTAATCATCTCATTGCGTGCATACTCTTCACCTTTCGGGCATAGAGCATTCTTTACAATTATAGTATCTTCGCAAGTCACTTCCAGCTTGCACCCGTTTGGACACACAATACAGGTCATTTCTTTCTTAATCTTCATTTATTGATACCTCCAAACTTTCAACATCTTGGAGTTCCGATGCCTTCAAATTTACTACCACCATCTCGGAAGGATTCATTTTCTTAAATTTAAATGATTTTACTATATTTCCACAGTTTCTGAAAGTCAGTCTTCTGTCAATACATGGTCTATCCACTCTCATCGAAAAAGTAACATCCTTTTCTCCCGATATAGAATGAGGAATTACATATCTGACACCCATTCCCGCTTTCACAGTAACTTTATTTTGCTGTACATGCTTGCTGTCAAGATAGCTAATTACAGATCTAGCTGCTTTCTCAGCCTCATTGGAAACATGGTCAACAAGGTCATGAACCTGCAATACATTCCCGCAGGCAAATACACCTTCAATGCTGGTCTGCAGGTTTTCGTCAACTACTGCCCCCTGAGTAATATCATCTAAGTTTACACCTGCATCTTTAGATAATTCGTTTTCAGGAATAAGTCCTACAGAAAGTATGAGGGTATCACAATCAATTTTCCTGGATGTACCGCGTATAGGCTCCCCTTTGTCATCAACCTTTGCAATCGTAACGCTTTTCAAACGTTCTTTTCCTTCAATACTTGTAACAGTATGGCTCAACAAAAGGGGAATATCAAAATCCTCCAGGCACTGTGTAACATTCCTTGCAAGCCCGTTTGAATAAGGCATTTTTTCGACCACCGCAATAACCTTTGCACCTTCTAGCGTAAGCCTTCTTGCCATAATAAGCCCAATATCCCCGGAGCCTAGAATAACAACCTGTTTTCCAATCATTATATTTTTGAGATTCACAAAATGCTGAGCCACTCCCGCAGTAAAAACTCCTGCAGGTCTCGTACCCGGGATTGCAAGAGCACCCCTTGTCCTTTCTCTGCATCCCATAGCGAGAATAACAGCCTTTGCTTTATATACAATAAGCCCCTTTGGACTCAGTACAGTTATATCTTTATCCCGGCTCATATTAATAACCGTAGAGCTCGTCAGCACTTCAATACCTAATTTTTCTGCTTCATCTATATATCTCTGTGCATATTCAGGGCCAGTCAATACTTCATTGAACCTTATAACGCCAAATCCATCATGAATACATTGATTAAGTATCCCTCCTGCAAATGGCTCCCTTTCTATGACAACAAGCTTTTTCACTCCATTTTTCCCAAGTTCCACTGCAGCCGCCAACCCTGCGGGTCCAGCTCCAATGATAACCACATCTTTATCTATTATCATTTTGCTCACTCCTAAATTATTCGCCCCTTCTATTTGACGCTTCCTTCAAACAGCTTGGATTCCTTACCTCTTAGTGTTATCTCTTCTACTGGAATACCATATTCTTTTGTAAGTATCTCAACAATCCTGGTGAGACAATAACCGCCCTGACATCTTCCCATCATAGCCCGTGCTCTGTATTTGATCCCTGCCAAAGTTTTCACACCCAGGGGGTTTTCAATTGCATCCATAATTTCTCTTTTTGTGATTTGCTCACACCTGCATACTATTTCCCCGTATTCAGCGCATTCCTTTACCAACCTGTCTTTTTCCTCTGCACTTAGCTGACGAAACTCAACAATGCCTTTTCTTTTATTGATAAAGTCAGGCTTTTCTAAAAGGTCTTCCTTATTTCCTATAATATCTCTTACCATCCGGGAAATTGGCACAGAAGACGTAAGACCTGGTGACTCAATGCCTATCAATTGGATAAGCCCCTTCACAACCTGTGATTCTTCAATAACAAAATCGCCAAATCCGCCTATTTTGGGTCCAACCAGCTTAGATCTGATACCGGAATAATTTCTGATAACATCTTTAATTCTGATAGGAGGCAGCAATTCCTTTGCCTCACTAAAGAGCTGATTCATGACATCCTTTGTGACAGCATAATCTGATTTTGTTTTTATATACTCCGCACTGGGTCCTATCAATATATTCCCCTCAATTGTAGGAGTTAGATGAACTCCAAGTCCTCCAATTCCGGGCCTCGGTACAGGGTATACAGGCATATTCAGGTACTTGCTTGTCCGTTTATCTAAAATATAGTATTGGCCCCTGCAAGGATAGATCTTATAGTTTGGATCCCCTGCCAAAGAAGAAACCTTATCGGAGTAAAGTCCGGCTGCATTTACAATGTATTTGCAATAATAATACCTTCCACCCGCACTAATGCGGAACTTGTTTTCCTGCTTGCTTATACCTTGAACTTCAGAGTTAAAATAGAATTTTACACCATTTGCACAAGCATTTTCAGCTAATGCAACAGTATATATAAAAGGGTTGGTAATCGCCGTATTTGGCGACAACATTGCTCCAATGCCTCCCACATGCGGTTCAAGTCTCCTGACTTCCTCTGCGTCTATAAAAGCAAGCCCTGGTACACCGTTCTTTTTTCCTGCATCCATCAGTTTTTCTATGCCTTTAAGATCACCTTCATCAAATGCAACAACAAGTTTCCCAGTCTTCTTATAAGGTACATCGAGGTCTTTGCATACTTTTTCAAATCCCAAATTTCCTTCTACACAAAGCTTGGCCATAAGGCTTCCGGTCTTGTTATTAAATCCTGCATGAACAACAGCACTGTTTCTGCCGCTTGTACCAGCTGCAACATCGCTTTCCTTTTCCAAAACTGCAATATCAAGCTTATATTTCGAGAGTTCTCTAGCTACGGCGCAGCCTACCGCACCTGCTCCCACAATGATTATATCAAAATAATTTTCCATGCAATATTTATCCATTCCTTTTAAAAATTATAGCCGAAGTTATATTTTCAGCATTCCTAAGTATAATCTTACATTTGACAGAGTAAATATCAAAAGCTTCAACCTAAGTGCGCCTCAATAGACAAATGCAAAAGATAATCCACAAAAAATTATATCACGAAAATAAGTGCAATTGAATATGATTACTAAAAAGTACATCGTAAATAAGGAAATATGGAGAATACTTAGTTAAGATGCGCAAACCTCACAAAGTAGTACAAAGGAGTATCGTTATCTTGCATGAAATAAGTTACTGTCCCATATTTTCTTAATTCAGAGGTCAAATAGTATTCTGCATCAGCACCATGATGATAGAATAATACATATGCCTTAGGGTATTTTATAATAGCTTCAACGTTTTCCTCGAGGCGTTCTTCATCAATAGAAGTAATGTATTTGTAAGGCTCACACTTAAGGTCCCAGTATTTGCAGCCATAAATCAGCTGGCCTGATTCAAAAACCTTCTCCGGAAATTGCTCTAAATGCTGCTTGTATCCCGAAGTATATTCATAAATTGGTATTGCATTGGCGAAAATATAAAGTTTTTCATCCTCTTCAATGTTGTTATTAAGATAATCAATCAGTTTGGATGCTTCCTGACCTTCTTTGTACATGCTATTAACATCTGTATATTTTAATGACCCATAATTTAATGCGATAATCAATATAAAAACTATGACTTCAAACGGCTTCCACCTCAGCATATCCAGCAGAACTTCCACAAAGAAAAGGATTGCAATCACTGTAAAAGGTACTAAGAATAATAATAAGCGGTCCTGAATAGGGTATTGTTTCATATTAGACGCAATTAATGTAAATAGAATGGTCAGAATACTATATGCTCCAAGGTTGTTTTTTCTGACAAATAAGAGCAGAATTCCACCTATCCATAGAATACCTGCAAGAGGAAACGCTCCTGAAAAAACAAAGTTAAGATAATTATTAAGCATAAGATATATCAGGTCCCAATCCGATTGACTTTTCGGAATGAGTGGAAAATAAAGATGTTTCCAATATTCCATAGACATCCCGTCAATGTTTCCTGAAACCCTTTGGGTATAAACAATATAACAAATGCCAAAACCTATAAGAGCTATTGCACCAAAGATTACGGCACTAAAAAAAGTCCTTGCTATTTCCCTTCGCTTTTCTTCGTCTCTGGTAAACAGATTTATTATAAACCTGATTATACTTGAAAAGAAATTGAAGCATGTAATTGCTCCGATCACAAAAATTACCGGAAACGAAATCCATACCGCTAAAAAGCAAAACAGCATATATATCCATAAAGGAAGCCTTTTGTCAATATAAAGCTGGTAGAGATATAAAGCCAGAATTGTAAAAAAAGCATCCTGCATATATGGCTTTAATTCGGTAGAATAGTAAATAAGCGGAGAAATTGTAGCATAAAAGGCAACTCCTAACAGAGGCCTTTTGAACCCCCAATTTTTTAAAAGAAGATAAAAAAGCCTAATTGATAATAAACCGGTCAAAAGAGAGTACAGCCGCAAAACATGTTGAGAACTTCCCATGATAACAACAAAACTCTTTACGATTGTTAGGAACCCAAGAGGTGCACTTTGTGAATAATCAAGCGGTGCAAATAACCCACCAAAACCGCGCTGAATTATTGCGCTAGCAAGCATTGCTTCATCATACCAGAGAGTTCTGTCCTGTATGTAGGAGCCTATTCTAAACAGTATTCCAGATACAATTACGATTATGTAAAGTATTGCAGTAAATCCAATTGGTTTTCTTGCTGCCTTTAAATTTAACTCTATTTCCTTATTACTTGACCTCATAAATCTTTTCCTTCCCCGTCCAAAACAACATTGCATTAATACATTTCTTTTAAGACTCCTCCTTATATATTACTTATCTTCCTGGATAATACACTCTCAAAATGTCGGACTATCCTAATACTTCATAATTATTGTCGCCTTGAATCGTCAATCTCTGAGGTCATTAAAATAAGCTTCATTGAATAAGGTGATTTATAAAAACCGAAGTCAATTTTGCCACGCAAATACTTTCATGGCAACTCACGTATATTAATATTTTAGTCTTTTTTACAATATTATTCAAGTAGTAACAAAGTACTCCCAAACATAAAAACCCACTTTGATTACAAATCATGTATTCAAGCGTGGGTTTACTTTGTATTATTCAAACTGTACATATTTTAAAATATAATATAAACAATAATTCTAATTTGTCATTTACTGGGTTCTCGCTTGTTCGAGTGCATCTTCTACAGCGTTCATGATTCCCATACTGCTATATGTTGCGCCAGATACCACATCCACATCGGTTGACTGGGTTTGAAGCATTTCATCTATTACTGCATATGCAGAATTGAAGAATGGCCTGTCATCACCATGTGATACAACCTCTATATCAGTGATTTTATCATTCTTTATAACTACAGAAACTGTAGTAATACCCCTTTTGAAACCTCTGGCAGAGCCTTCATACATTCCATCCTTGTAAATACTTTTACTATTTTCTGTACTCTTCGCTTCGTTCTCAGAATTTTCATTATTTGCATTGTTATCGCTTTTCGAAAGTTCATTTGAATTATTAGCTTGAGTTGGTTCAAAATCAGCACTTACGGGAGTACTTTCCAAAGCAGCACTTGTTGGAGTAGGTACTTCTGTCACTTTTTCTTCAACATCCGATGATGCAATTACTGGTGTAATCTTTGCCTTCTCCAACGCATCAGCTACTGCATCCATTATTCCAACACTGCTATAAGTTGCACCTGAAACAGCATCAACTTCCGTGGATTGTGAACTTAAAATCTGATTTGCGATGGAATTATAAGCCCTGTTAAAGTATGGAGCATCATCTCCATAGGATACCACCTTAATATCCTTAATAATATCGTTTTCAATAGTTACCGACACATTTGTAACAGCTCCTCTAAAGCCTGTACCAGATCCTTCATACGTGCCGTCAGCATATATTTGTGATTCTGATGACTTCGAAGTACTTTTAGTTGAAGTTATAGTATTTACAGTGCCTGAAGCATTGCATGCTATGGTTCCTGCATAATACAAACCTGTCATACAGGTAACTGCTAAAGCAGCGGCAACACCGGTACGCATATCCTCTTTACCTATATTTATAGCTACATTATTACGCGGACATGCTGAAACACACTTATAACAATGAATACATTCTCCTGAATCTATTTTGTCATGTTTATAAAGCTGAATACCCATTGCACAGCTATTGGTACATATTCTGCAGGAACCGCATTTCTGTGATAGTTTACTAATTTTAACAAATTTCAACTTAGATACTATTGAAAAGACTGCACCTAATGGGCAAAGGTAACGACAGAAGAACCTTTCAACGAAAAATGATGCTATAATAATTGCCACTAATATCAAAGTACCTATTGTGAACTCCGTTAAAGCATAAGAAACATCAGGGAATTTGCCGAATGTTGCAAGCACTCCAAATGCATTCCATGGGTTTGCTCCTGTAAAAATCGTTATATCAAAGGTCCATACAACAGCAATCAAAAAGGCTAGAAGAACAAATTTGAAATATTTTAGTACTCTATCGAGTTTTTCATTCATTTTAAACTTAATTTTGAAGAACCTATTCGAAATTAAGTAAAGCATATCTCCTAGAGTTCCAAATGCACACATCCATCCACAGAAGGCCCTTCCAAAAACAATAGTTGCAGGGATTACTGCTATTACTTCTATAAGTTGGGGCAGATTGCCAACGAAGCTAAAGCTCTGGTTTATAACACCCATGTAAATTTGCTTTATACCCGCAAACGCATTTATATATATACCAGGCAGTATTATAAAAAAGATTAATTGGATTATGAATCTTACAATTAGTAAAAGCGAATTTTTTTTATTTGCGCTCATAATAATACCTCACTTCTAAATATCCTTTTGTTTTTATACCCAAAATAAAAGAACTGCAAACATTTTAGGTTCTTACTGTAATAACTTCCTTGAGCTTTACAACATAACTCCGCTTCAATTATATCTACATATGGCTTAATGTTGCAAATGTTAAAACTTTCTTTGACAAATCCGAATTTCACTATAGCAGGTTCTCTCCTTTAATATTTGGATCACTATTACACAGTATAAATTCAAAAGCTTAAAGTAGTCTTAAAGATTGCTTTTTAGGCTGGATAATTTCTCAAAAAACAAAAAGCCCTTGATATCAAGAGCTTTACATTGTACATACTTATTTTATGAAAGTGGTTCCATAAGTACTCTAAAAAGATATTTATAACACTTTTGATAAGAATTCCTTGGTTCTTGCATTTTGAGGGTTTGAAAAGATTTCTTCCGGTGTGTTTTCCTCAAGAATCTTTCCTTCATCCATAAACAATACTCTGGTAGCGACCTCTTTTGCAAATCCCATTTCATGAGTTACGATAACCATAGTCATTCCTTCGTTTGCAAGTTGCTTGATAAGCTCAAGAACCTCGCCGACCATCTCAGGGTCAAGCGCTGAAGTTGGCTCATCAAACAGAATGACTTTTGGGTTCATTGCAAGTGCACGCACTATTGCTATTCTTTGTTTCTGGCCACCAGAAAGAGTTGAAGGATAAACATTAGCTTTATCTTCAAGTCCGATTCTTTTTAACAGACTAATAGCGTTTTCTTTTACATCTGCTTTTATCTTGCCTCGTGAAGTGTTAATTTCATATAAAGCTTTCTTATTTTTTGTAAACGTATTTGTAATTTTTATAAAGAAATTCTTGCACTTCTTCATGTAAAAATCATGCGTTTCTATATACAAAGGTGCAAGCATTATATTATCTATAACAGTCTTATTGCTGAATAGGTTGAATTGTTGAAAAACCATTCCCATATCACGGCGATGAATATTAATATCAACTTTCATATCAGCAATATCAACACCTTCAAATATAATAGCACCGCTTGTAGGGTCTTCCATACAGTTAAGGCAGCGCAGAAAGGTGCTTTTACCGCTTCCGGAGGGTCCTATGATGGCAACCTTTTCACCTTCATTAATGGTAATGGTAATATCTTTTAATACTTCAAGGCTGCCATAGTTTTTCCTAAGGTTAATTACGTCTATCACTCTTTCTTAGCCTCCTTTCCATTATCTTTATGAGCGATGCTATAATCATAACTAAAACAATATAAATTATAGCCATAACAAGGTATGGAACCATAAATTCATAACTGTTTGTGCCTATATAATTAAATGCAACATACAAGTCGGCAGTACCCACAAAACTTACAACGGATGTTTCCTTTATCAGGGCTATAAATTCATTTCCCAATGTAGGAAGTATGTTTTTAATTGCCTGAGGGACAACGATTTTCAACATTGTAATTCTATAGCTAAGACCGAGAGCACGGCCTGCTTCCATCTGTCCATGATCTACAGACATGATACCGCCTCTCATTATTTCTGAGACGTAAGCACCACTATTGAAACCAAACACCAAAATACATACATTAAGTGCAGGCATATTTACACCAATCAATGGCAGAATTACATAATACGCTACCAGAAGCTGCACAACAACCGGTGTACCTCTAAACAATCCAACATAAAAATCACATATGCCATTTAGTATTTTGGGTAATCTTTTATATTTGGGTACTACTTTAACAACAGCTATTAGTGTACCAATGATAATTCCTATCAAAAGGCCAAAAACAGCAATGCAAAGTGTATTTTTTAGTCCTGCCAGGACTTTTGTGTAGCCGTCATTTTGGTAAAATATTTCCCAAAATTTCATTAACTTTTTATCAAAATTCCCCATATTAATCCCTTATAGAATTCAATGCCCCACAATATCCTGAGGAGCATTGAATTATTTTTTTATTTAAGAATCCCTTTAGTTAAGTTCGTTGATTGCTTTTGTAATACTTTGAGCAGGTGCCTCATCAATAATAACATAACCGATATTTCCGTTAAGCATATCCTGAACAGCAAGAGATCCTGATTTATAACCTACACATTTCACCTTAAAACCGCTAAAGCCCCAATCTTTATCGCCTTCAACATAGAATTGGCCGGTTGTTCCTGTCTGGACACCGATCTTTGCATCGCTTTTTAGTCCTGATAGAATCGCTTCAATATCAGCCGCTGTTTTGCAATTGTCAAATGAATTATCAGCTTCCTTAACGATAAGTTTCTGAGACGCATTATAGTATTTGTCTGAAAATGTAACATACTCTTTTCTGTCTTCTTTTATTGTAAGACCAGACATTGCAACGTCTGCTTTTCCTTGACCTACAGAGAGGCAAACGGCATCAAAATCCATATTATTGATTACAAGCTCTTTTCCAAGATATTTAGCAAGAAGTGATGCAATTTCCATGTCAATACCGTAATACTTATCCCCTACAGTATATTCAAATGGCTCAAATGCCGCATTTGTGGCAATAACAAGCTGATCCTTTGAACTGTCAAATACTGAAGGCGTAACAGCTTCAGGTGTTCCATCGCCGAAGTATTTGTTGCTTATTTTGTCAAACGTTCCATCTGATTTAATCTTAGATATGAATTCATTAACCTTTGTGAGAAGTTCCGGTTGACTCTTGTCTATTCCAAAAGCGTACTCCTCTTCAGTTAATGGGATGTTTATAACTTTGACTTTCGAACTTTTGTTGTTCGAACTGCAGCCTGCAAGCGTAAAGCTGCATAGTGCCAGCATCGCAATGACCAATGTAATGACTTTTTTCATAATACCATTCTCCTTAACAAACCTTTTTTACTTATACATTCTATGCTCCTATTTTCATAAATATAAATTATAGTATCCAAACATAATTGTCAACATAAAATTTGAATTATTTTGAACCAATAAAGGAGAATATCTTACGCTCAAGTTTCCTACAGTTGTTAATTTGCCGCTTTTGTTTACATAAACAATCAGACAATTTACACTTGGATCGTATTAAACACCTGTGCCAGCACATCGTCTTCATAAATGACTTTTTTTGCTTTTTCCCTGTATTCCTCAACATGTATATATGTCATCCTGTTTGGTTTTATGGTTGGAGCAATATCTATAGCTTTTACATAATCGGCTGCATTAAGGTTAAGTGTCTTTACAAAACTTAAAAAGCCTGTATCTGTAAGAAACTTTCTTACTCTTTCATGTCGGTGATTTTGAACAATACTCATGATATAGGTTGCTATACCTACTTGTATACCATGCAACTGAGGTTTTCGTGTCATCTTGTCAAGGGCATGAGATATGAGATGTTCACTACCACTTGCAGGTGAACTGTTACCGGCTATCTCCATTGCAATCCCGCTCATAGTCAATGAATCAACAAGCTCTTTAATAAAAAAGTCTTCCTTTATATCGGTATAAGGCATCCTTACTATACTATTGACAGATTTTTTTGCTATCATTGCTGCCACATCATCAACTCTCGTCACACCTTGTTGTTCTTCAAACTGCCAATCAAATACTGCTGTTACCTTTGATACAATATCACCTAACCCCGAATAAATAAACTTCTCAGGGGATTTCTTAATTACAGCAGTATCAACAATAATTCCATAGGGTATAGAAGCATGTACAGAAGTTCTGCGCTCATTTATAAACAGAGAACATCCTGAACTGGCAAAACCATCATGCGCTGTGGATGTTGGAACACTAATAAATGGAAGGTTATTTAAAAAAGCTATGTACTTAGCGACATCAAGCACTTTTCCACCACCTATTCCTACAATAGCTTCGGTACCTGCAGGAATCGAAAAAGCCTTTTGTGTTATATATTCCATGGAATTCTCATTACAATCACTGTCTTCTAGTACTTCCAATTCCTTTTTTCCATTGAGGGCTTGAAATATTGTTTCACCAAATAAATCTCTAATTCCCTCACCTAAAAATAAAGTTATTTTTCTGATTCCCGCTTTTGTTATATAGCGATCCATCTCACCAAGTTTGTTTGGTCCTACTTCCATAATAACCGGAATAGAAATTTTATGTATTTGTGCTTTCATTCCAAATACCCCTTTTCTATTAAATCGTTTTCAATCTGTTTAAAATCAGAAAAAGCCGTAAAGCTAATATTTTCACTGCGAAGCAATTCAACCAGTTCTCCTCTTGCATAAACTATATCAGCAGCCTTTGCTGCTCCAAGGTCAGGTTCACTGTCACCTGCAAAAATTATGTATTCATAATCTTTTTTAATACTTTCAACAAATTTTCGCTTATCCAGTCCAAAAACATCAGAGTAATACAAACTGCTTGAATCTGGCATTATTTTAATACCTCCGTTTGAGTACACACCCTCCATGGAGATTACCTGTACATCTTTTATACCAAGGTACTCAAGTAAAATTTTAATATAGTATGATGTACCGGCACTCACAATATAAAAATCCCCACAGCTTTTCCTAACCCTATTGATAAAGTCTCCAGCATAAGCATCAATAGGTATTTTTGTTATTTCCTCAAACAACTGCTTTTCACTTAAATTAACAGAGCCAAATATCTTATTAAGGAACTCAACATTTATCTTTTTTGTCCTCTTCCATTCAGTATAGAATTCCTTACCCTCTCTTCCCAAGTATTTATCAATAATGATGTGATAAAAATCCTTTGCTGAAAGTGTTCCATCAAAATCCGAAATAAATGCAAACTTTTTCATTAATTTACCTCCAAGGCCTTTTTTACATAGGTCAAATAAATGTTCTGTCTTTAAACTCTTTATAATGCAATTCGATTTCTGCCTTTGCTTCATTTATAATCCAATTAACGCCATGAGCTGCTTTTTTTATGCCATCGTTGACATCGCATATTAAGTTGGAATGAAAACTTTTTATTCTATTTGAAACCACTAAAAAAAAGTCGGATACATCACTTTTTACTTCATATACAAAACTATCAATAGCTGCTTCATCCATCTTTCTAATATTGTCAATATCGTTATAAACGCATGTTATGCAGGTCAACAGCTCGCTCCAAGCCGCTTGAACTTCCACTTCAAAGACACCTAGTGAATTCCCTAATGGATTTGAAAATTGCATCAATTTATCTTCAATTTCATGCAATGCTTTTACTATAGTTGCTCCTTTACTTTCAAACTCCGTCTTTGCTTTATCTAGTAGCACTTTGCTGTTTTTGTTTAACGCTCTTAAAAAATCATCCACGAACAGAATCGGACAAATACTAGCCAAAACATATGTATAAGCTAATTCTGCGGCCAAACCATATTCCGACTCAATTGATTCAACTGATATTTCTCCAATACTGTCAACATAAGAAACAATCAGTACTAAAAAGTCTATAGGCAGCTTAATCAAACCGCTTATCATATCTATTGTAGCCTGGGAGTAATCAGTAATGCCTATTGTAGCATTACTAGAATAGATTTCCTCAAAACAATTAAAAATATCCTTTGCCCCTGAACCTATTAGTGTATTATAAATAAAATATCTTTGTGAAAGCTTTTCAATAGTCTTTGATATATCTGTTCTTGGTGCTTCAACAGCTTTCCCATCCTTAAAAACCAGTGCCTGCGTTTGGTGGTTTATGCCCAGACTTGAGCAACTGAAATACTCAGCACTTTCTTCTACAAACACCCTTTTTTCACTATGAAATAACATTGCGCCTACAAAATCGTTATGTGCAACATAATTAATAAGACCCGAATTTGTAAGCCTTTGCCTTTGCTCAACACTTAGAAGTTGACTAATCCCTGTACCATTAAATATCTTACCTGTACATCCCTCAACAAATGCACAAACATACATTGCATTTGCACCACCTTGAGAATGTCCTGTTAAATAGTTTATTCCAGCACTACTCTTATATTTCTCAACAAACCTTCTGGAGGGTTCGAACTGGCAAGACATATTGTCCAGGCATGTTCTATAATTATTTATCCAATCTTCACTTAATAAGTTATTCCCAGTTTTTCCTTGAGCCAGCATACCTTCAGAACCTGTAAATGCAAAATATGTATTGCCGGAATCGTCTTCCAGGGCATAAGCAACCATTCCTCCACAATTATCATCATTCTCATACCCCTTAAGTTTAAGGTTTCCAAGCACAGGATCGTTAGCAATCGTAGTTAGAATTGTAACAAACTCGGCAGTCGTTATCCTCCCATTCCTGTGGATTATTTTACCGTCCGGACTGCCAAGTATGGTATCAATATCCTTTTCTCCTTCAACCCCAATAATATCTTTAAGTGTATACCCGTTCTTTACATAATCCGCAAATTTTTGTGGATCTACTGTTGCCTTAACATATGCAAACTGACTTAAAAGCAAATATTGTTGATCATTCAGTTTTGACATTTAAAACCCCACTCATTATATGCCCTTTAATATTCAAATTTACTAATTGATTCTTCTTAAGCCATATCCTATACTGCTTTATCTTCCAAATCAGCTCCGCTGAACTGGCTGTTGTACAGATCAGCATAAAATCCGCCTTTAGCAATAAGTTCCTTATGATTACCCATTTCTATTATACTTCCTCTGTTCATAACAAGGATAAGTTCTGCATCACGGATAGTTGAAAGTCTATGTGCAATAACAAAGCTTGTTCTGTCCTTCATAAGATTTGCCATTGCCTTTTGAATCAATACTTCCGTTCTGGTATCAACACTGCTTGTAGCCTCATCAAGAATCAGAATTGTTGGATCCGCAAGGATTGCACGTGCTATGGTCAATAATTGCTTTTGACCTTGTGAAATATTTGTAGCTTCTTCATTAAGCACTGTATTGTAACCGTCTGGCAAAGTTCTGATAAAATGGTCTGCATGCGCTGCTTTAGCTGCTCTTACTATTTCATCCATTGTAGCATCTTCTTTTCCATAAGCTATATTATCCTTTATAGATCCATTATACAACCATGTATCCTGAAGTACCATACCAAACATTTTACGCAGTTTACCGCGCTCCATATCCTTTATATCAACTCCGTCAACTTTTATTTTACCGGCATTAATTTCATAGAAGCGCATCAGCAGGTTAACAAGAGTTGTTTTACCGGCACCGGTAGGCCCAACAATAGCAATTGTATTGCCTTGCTTTACATCTAAATTCATATTTTCGATAAGTGGTTCATCTTCCTTGTATTTAAACGACACCTTCTCAAAGCTTACTTCACCCTTTGGTTTATCAAGAACTATTGCATTTGAACTATTAGGTATTTCTTCCTCTTCATCAATTACCTCAAATACACGTTCAGCACAAGCAATTGTCGATTGTATAACATTAGCTATATTTGCTGTTTGAACAATAGGCATTGTGAATGATCTTGAGTATTGTATAAATGCCAATATATCTCCAAGTCCCAAAATGCTCTTAGTAATCCAAATACCTCCAACTATACTGATACCCACATAGCCAAGATTACTTATAAAGTTCATGAGCGGGAACATTGTACCTGAAACGAACTGTGCTTTCCAACCTGCATTCTCCAGTTCTTTATTTACAGCTTCAAATTCCTCTATTGAATCCTTTTCATGTCCAAATGCCTTAACGATTTTATGACCTGTATACATTTCTTCTACATGACCGCTAAGCTTACCGAGGTGCTTTTGCTGAGCTGCAAAATACTTCTGGGATTTCTTTGCAAGCATTGCTGTAGCCAATAAATACAGCGGCATTGTTGCTACTACAATTAAAGTCAGTATCGGACTTATTGTCAGCATCATAATGATATAACCGATTATAGTAATAACAGACGTAATTATCTGTGTCAAACTTTGCTGTAAGGTTGTAGCAATAGTATCAACGTCATTTGTAACACGGCTCAATATATCTCCATGTGGATGAAGGTCAAAGTACTTAAGCGGTAGTTTGGCAAACTTTTCATCTACTTCTCTTCTAAGATCTCTAACTGTCTTTTGCGCTACGCCTGACATTACAAGTCCCATTATAATGCTAAATAACGCACTTATGATATACATAAATATTAGGATAATCGCTATCATACCTATATATTTAAAGTCATATTCACCGTTTGTTTCCCTAATTGCTTTTATAACAGAATCTATCTGCTCATCAGTGAATTTCACATTACTCTTTACATCTGATGTTGTATTACTCATGGCACTTTGCATGCTCTTGCTCAAATCAAGAATCTTTTTAGTAACATCTGCCTTCTGATTTGCATCAGTTAAAGTACTCAACTTAGGAAGATTTATGAACTCCTTAATTGATTTAATGCTCTCTTTATCCATTTTGAGCTTGTTGTCTGAGTTCGAGTCTGTAGTTGACATATCAGGCATTATACTTAATATATCAAACAGCTCATTCAATACAGCCAACTTCTTATCAGCATCACTTATTGAATTAAGCATTGGCAGTTGTAAAAGCTTTTTAACACCTTCTAGCTGTTCAGGAGTCATCATTTCACTTGAGCTGCTGTTATTGCCCTTGGGTTTTGTCTGCACCTCTGTCATCTTACTACTAATCTGGTTGACTATGTCTTTTTGATAATCCCCCATTTTTTCGGTAATTTTCTTTACTCCTTCATTCTGGCCCTTTTCCACTTCGGGTAGCATCTTTCTTACCATAAACGCTGACTGAAGCTTGTTCGTAGCCTTACCCATTACTCTAGGTGAAGCTATGGCAAATGATGTACTTGCTATAGCAAATATTAATACTATTAATAAATTCATTCTATGTGGTTTTAAGTAACGGATTAGCCTCTTTAATGTGCCTTTGAAGTCCTTTGCTTTTTCTACAGGTCTTCCCATTCCACCCATAGGTCCGCCTTTTTTGCCCCTCATAGCTCCTTGTCCTGTTTTATGTTGACTCATGCTATCTCCTCCTCTGAAAGCTGTGATGATACGATTTCGCGGTATACATCACAGGTATCTAGCAGTTCCTTGTGGGTTCCCATTCCAACCACTTTTCCTTCATCCATAACTATAATCCTGTTAGCATCCATAACTGTACCAACTCTTTGTGCAACAATTATTACTGTAGACTCCTGAGTTTCTTTATTAAGAGCTGCCCTAAGCTTTGCATCTGTCTTGAAGTCAAGAGCAGAAAAACTATCATCAAAAATATATATTTCAGGCCTTTTCACCAATGCGCGAGCTATGGAAAGACGCTGTTTCTGTCCTCCTGATACGTTAGTACCACCCTGCGCAATTTCATGGTCATATCCACCATTCATTGCTGCTATGAAGTCAGCAGCTTGCGCAACTTCTGCTGCATGTCTGATTTCCTCTTCCGTTGCATCATCGCTGCCAAACTTTATATTTTCAGCTATTGTACCGGAGAATAATATTGCCTTCTGAGGCACAAGGCCAATCTTTGCTCTCAGGTTTTCCTGTGTTATTTCTCTGACGTCGACTCCATCAACGTAAATATTTCCGCTATCCACATCATAAAACCTTGGAATAAGGTTAATAAGCGTTGATTTGCCAGAACCTGTACTTCCGATAATAGCAGTCACTTCTCCCGGCTTTGCTGAAAATGAAATATTCTTTAATGCAGGCTCCTCTGCTCCGTGGTAGCTGAAAGTTACATTTTTAAATTCTACATAGCCTTTACCGCTGAAAGATTCATTTATAACTTCTGGATCAGTAATCTCCGGCACAGTATCAAGAACTTCATTTATTCTCACTGCTGCAGCCTGAGAACGTGGCACCATAATAAACATCATAGCCAACATCAGCATTGACATCATTATCTGTATGGCATATTGTGTAAATGAAGAAAGTGCTCCCAAATCCATATCACCATGGCTTATTCTTATACCACCGAACCAAAGGATTGAAAGTGAGGTTAAGCTCATTATGAGCGTTATGGAAGGCATCAAAAATGCCATTATCCTGTTAACTTTTATGTAGTTTTCTGTCAGATCAACATTTGCCTCGTCAAAACGTTTTGTCTCACGTTCAACCGTATTAAAAGCACGTATTACTCTTATACCTGTTAATTTTTCACGTAATACCAGGTTAATTCTATCTATTTTGACCTGAACCTGTTTAAACAACGGCATCATTTTCGATGATATAAATACTATTACAATAGTAAGTACTGGAATTGCAAAAGCCAGCACCAATGTCAGAGGTTTGTCTTGTCTCATTGCCAGAATCAAACCGCCGATTGCCATAATGGGGGCTCCGATCATCATACGCATTATCATAACTGTAACAGTTTGAATTTGATTTATATCGTTTGTTGTTCTAGTAATAAGAGTTGCCGTACCAAATTTGTCGAATTCATGCAAAGAAAAGCTTTCAACCTTTCTGAACACTTTGCTTCTAAGTATTGTCCCGAGCCCAACAGCAATCTTTGACGATAATAAGCTGGCAAGTATAGAGCAAAGAGCACCTGCACCTGCCACCAGCAGCATTATCCCACCTATGTGGTAAATCTTATCAGTATCACCTTGCATAACACCATCATTTATAATATCTCCCATCAGTGTGGGAAGATAAAGATCGCCTAATGATTGACATGTTACTAAAAATAGCACACCAATTATCATTATGGTATATGGCTTTAAAAACCTATATAGCTTTAACATAAAAACTCTCCTTCTATTATAGTATTAATTTCAAAGCATAGTTTGACGTAACTGAGACTATCCTTTATCCTTATTGCTCTGTTCTATCAGTAGTATATTTTTCAAAGCATTAAGTCCATCATTTATTTTTTCAATTTGTTCTGGAGTAGCTACACTAAGCAAATCTCCGAAACTTTCTTCTGCCTTCTTGCACCCCCCTTTATGCACTTCCTTGAATTTATCTGTAATTTGTATATAAACTGTTCTACGGTCTTCTTCGCTTCTTACTCTTTGAACAAGCCCCTGCTTCTCCAGTCTATCTAAAATGCCTGAAACAGTACTGTTTGATAAATTCACCTTCTCACTCAATTCACTAATTTTAATTTTCCCGAATTTAACCAACACACCTAAAACTCTGCTCTGCGGTAATGTTAATTCTTCATTTTCAAATGCTTTTCTCATACGTTGCTTAACAATTCCAAACACTTCAAAAGAAAGCTTGGTAGTTTCAACAATTGAGTCACTATTGTCCATGTATTAACAACCTTTCATTATCATTATAATTCTGTTCTTATGCATTTTTATCGCATTTATTTCGTGTACTAAATATTTCAACACAAATTTTTCGTTTAAAAATCATTATAGTTAGATAACCAAAAAAAGTCAATATACATTTTTGACAATAAAATCTGATAACTTAACACAAATGAATAATAGATCATATACTATATAGACAGCAGAATCGGGAGGAAACAATATGTTTGAAAAAATAGCCAAGCAGCCAATTGAGGTAGTTGATATTACCACTCCAGCAATGAATTCCATGTTAGGAAGATACTTTATTGCTCAAACTGATACGCTGAGTTTTGGAAACAAAAGTGATGCCTGGGGCGGTATAATAAATCCGCGTAACTCAGGAGTTAATCTTTACTTTGACATTTTTACTATTACTAACTTTTCAAATTATAGCTTTACCGGAGAAATTTGGCTCAATGCCAAGCCTCCAAAGGAATCCAAACCAGCTTCCACCGTTACTCCATCAAATCAAGCTATTTTTCCACCCCCACGACCCAAAGCCATAATGGAATATGCCAATAATATAACGGAACCGCTGAAAAACGGTGTGAATATCTTCGGAAGAATCGTTGCCCCAAATTCCACCCTTGTAAGTGATTCACACAAAGGCTCAATGATCATAGGTCCTGGAGGCTCATTTTCAATTCTTCTGAAATCACCGGGACAGCAAAATATAACCGGAACAATTGTTTTGACCTGGTGGGAGGAAAAAATCCAGTAAATTTGTTTATTTATTTGCAGGAGGGGATCAGCTATGAAATTCGCATTCGTGAAAAAAGAAAAGCAACCCAAAGAGGTTGTTGTATTGTCAGATGCCGTTTATCATTCATACCTGGGGGAATACTTTCTAGGTCAAACAGATATTATAACCTTTGGGGATACTAATAATGGCTGGGGCGCACTCGTCAACCCGGCAAACTCAAATGTAAATATGTTTTTGAACGCTTATACTATTTCTAACTTTGCAAGTATACCATTAACTGCTGAAGGCTGGCTAAGCAGCATGCTACCTGGAAATGCAAAAGTGTCCACATATTTTGCACCCGGGAACCAATCCATAGTTCCATCACCGGTCCCCCATGTTAAAATTAAAAATGCAAGCATGGTATCAGGAACACCTACTGGGGGAACATACACATTTGTAAGAAGAGTGGAACCAAACGCAACACTTACAAAGCATGACTTCCAAGGCATGTATATTATTCCTCCAGGGAGTTCCTTTGCTTTATTCTTTCTATCTCCAGGCAAAGGGCAGGTACATACCAGAGTAGCCTTCGGCTGGTGGGAAGAAAAAATCTGCAGATAAAATAAGTTCTGCTTAACACCTCATTTAAAAGAATTCTATCTGATAGCTTTTAAGCTTTCAAAATAATAGCAGTGCTTCTTGATGCTGATATAATCATAATCAATTCGCCCTTTTGGAGAGTAATCTAAATGATTCGTTCAAATGGACAAAGATATGTCTACTTGCAGGCATCAGGAGAAGTCCTGAATAAGTCTTTTTGCCCCAGTAGTCAAGAAGTCCCTTTGCCTCATTAACTACAGCCCCTTCATCCAACAACTTCTGCAATCTTGATGGCTCTACTTTCTTTTTGAGATCCTCAGGATTTAAACCTTTTACAATTTCTATCGTTTTTAATCCGACAGAATTTCTATATTCCTGTAAAGCATTTATATCTAGTGAATTTGATAATTGTACTATTTCATTCTCGTCCATTGCATTTCCTGTATCATAAAAATTAACACCTAACTTTTCTGTCCAGCCTTCATTAATCAAAACCTGTGAATTATTTGCAATCAGTATATTCATGGTAATGTCTTCAATTCTCGCAGAATGCCAAAGCTTCCATGCAATAGACTGTTCTCCTTTGAAAAACCTTCTAAAAGCAGCTTCATTCATATTTCCCCATAATTCATCCTCAAAAGAAAAACCTAATGCCGACACTTGCAAAGAATGAACCATACCATGCAGGATTAAGAACATATTTATGCAATTTTCGAAGTCGTCCGGTTTTGGCCATGTATCCTGTAAAATCTTGAATTGTTCGTTCCAATATACTCTATTTGGGTCCTTCATGTTTACACCGCCTTATTATAATTACTCAATAAAAAAATCCACTTCAGTTTGCGCCCCATCCCAGGTTGACCAATCCTGCCTCGGGGTTTGATCATCACCAAATGAGCCTTTAAAGCTTTTGTTGTCTTCATTCATGTAAAACTCAATTTTACATATTGAACCGTCTTCATTATACTTGCCTGTCAGCTTGTTATTCGATACAGTACCCGTAATAGTATAAGCATTTTCGCCATATGTACCTGTGACAGAGTTTCCATTTTGAGTGAGTACCATTGTACCATAATCAGTTTCCCATGTACCCGCCCAGTTTGAAGGTGTTGTCAATATTCTTAGATATGCACTTAATACATCCCTCTCTCTTTTGCCATTCCATTGAGACCATTCGCTTTGAGGAGTATCCTTTTCTCCATAAATACCGACGAAAGATAACCCATCTGATGACATGCTGAATTCTAGCTGTTCGATAGAACCATATTCATTATATGTACCCATGAACTTATTGCCGGAAACGGTACCGCGAAGGGTATGTTTCTCTTCTCCATAAATACCGGTAATCTCATTTCCGCTTTGGGTCAGTTCCATACGCCCGTAGTCCGTAAACCATGTTCCAAGCCATGTTCCAATTTCCTCGCCGCCATTCGGCTTGTTATCACCATTTTGTGTATTGTCCTGTTGTGTATTTAATCCCTCATAGATTATGGTTGCTTTTTGTACGGTGCCACCTTCCCATACCAGAACACAGCCAAGTCCCTCTATAAACCTTAGTGGTATCATGGTCCTGTTTGTATTGCTGATGTAAGGTGCAACATCTAAAACCTTTTTAACACCGTCAATAAAGATTTCTTTTTTTCCAATCCATAATTCTGCAGTCTTATTGTTTAAATGAATTGTTATCTTCTTTTCCTTGCCATCCCACTCGATGCTTCCACCTAGTTCCTCGATAACTGTACGTATAGGCAGGAAGGTTCTACCATTCGTAATTGAAGGTGCTGTACCTTTGCCAGTATCAATTTCTTTTGAAGCATTATTGATTTTCATGTACGGATCACCGATGATAAGCTCAATAGTAGTGCTTTTGCTCAAAGGCGTGGCCGAAACTTCATTCGACGCTGCTCCTAGTGAATTATCCTGCAATACCGGTCTGACGATGTAATAATACTTCGTGCCTGGATTAGTTTTCATATCCTCAAAGGTCGTACCTGTTACCCAAAAATCAGTTTCAGGTGTTGTAGTTTGTCCACCGGAAACCGTCGATTTAAAGACATAATAGCCTTTTACCCCAGAAACGGTATTCCAAGTAAGACTTATATATCCAGCCTTTCCGACAGCACTTAAGGTCAATGGAACGGTCACACCTGTAGTATCCGAAGGGTTGTCTGATTGATTACTGCCATCAGCTTGCTGGATTTGTCTGCCCCCAGTATACAAGTTTTGAAAATTACCTGTCATATACATCAAGGATAATAATCTCAAAGTTGCATTATAGAAATAATTATCTTTTGTTGCATAACATTCCTCATAAAACTCGGTTGCCTGCTGCATACTAGTCCCTGTCATAAATCCTGCCGATATTGCTGAAACAAATGCAGGAGAATGGTTATTTCTCTTTGGCGTACCATTTAAGGCATATCCGTCAACAATGTTTTCTGCACCTATATTATTAAAGAATACCAACATTTTGCTGAGATAATTTTTTGCATTCGCATCTCCATACCAGCTATAGGAAACAGCCATTCTAAATATAAGCTGAATTGCCTCATAACCAAACTCTGACCCTAAACTTGCCCCTCCGATAATACATCGATCCGGAAAGAGTCCTGTACTAGGATTAGTTGCTTGCAATACCAGGTTGTATTCGTTTGCTTTAACAGTGCTCCAAAAGCTTTGCCCGCTGAAATCTTCGAAAATATCATACCATCCCGGAGCAACTTGAGAAAGGAATTTAGGCGAATCAAAATCATCTCCTGGGTTAATATAATTTGATGTAATTGAATGGGTGTGGATATTATCCAGCAGTGTACGTGCGTCATTGGCATAATTCATATCACCGTTCGAACCCCACATACTATCGGCAAAAATCAACGCCAAAGCAATATTCTCATCTGCACCAGTATCTGTACCTGCACCAACAATTTGACCATCTTTTGTTTTCCAATTCATTAAGCCGTTGGCATTTGAACAAAGCTTTACATACCTGTATAAAGAATCAAAGGTTGTCTTTTCATTAAAGTAGACGGATAACAAAAGTCCAAATCCCATACTTTCGGATGTTGTATTAATATTGTCAGTTGAAATAACCCTCAGAGAACCACTTTCAGATAAGTAATTCTCTTTCCAATCCTCCCACTCTTCACACAGCATTTCTCGTGTCTGTACCTGGTCATCAAGCACAGAACCAAGTCCAAAAGGATATTCCGGAGTGTTTACGGCCACTATGGCATAAGAGTTCAAAGACATGGATACTGAAAAAACCAATATAAGCATTAAACTGACAAACTTTTTGATAGCATTCATAAATCAATTTCCCTCCTAAACTTCTTGGAAATAGCAAAGGGAATGTTGCCCTTCGGTCTCTATAACTCAACTTTCACAATAAATTTATATACTTTTTGCTGCTTATGTAACTACAACTTACCGAAGACACTTTCTTGTTATTCCATGGTACCATATGTTCTTACAACCATAATAATAGCAGCCTCGCGGGTTGCCATGCCATAGCCGGCCGCAGTCTGAGCTGTAGTTGTGGCTTTGGGCATAAAGTAGCCTGACGAATCTCCCTTTATAATCTCAAGCTTTGACATGTACTTTGTCGCATTAACCGCCCAAACTGAAATATGCTTCTGATCCGGAAAATCCTTGACACCTGTAACACTGTAATCAGCATTAGGTGCGATAGCCTTAATTGCATTAAATAGCATTGTTGCACATTGTTCGCGGTTGATAAGTGTTTTAGGAGAAAAGGTAGTAGCTGATGTTCCTGACGTAATACCCAGCTTATTTGCTTTCAATATCTGGCTGTTTGTTGTGTCGGTAAAAGGATTTGGGGATACAGGAGTCGCAGAAACTTTTGTTACTTTTTCATAGAGTAGAACAGCAAGCTCGCAGAATTCCTCACGGTTGATAGGTTTTGTCATGTCGGCACCCTTAAGGATATCAGGAATAAGTCCAAGCTCATTTGCTTTTTTCAACTGAGGTTCTGCCCAACTGCTTACATCGGAGTAAAAACTGCCTGAACCTATTGTAACCACATTTGAAACCGGGGAATATATTGGTTCTACATCCGGCCATCCCTCGTAGTAATCATAACTAAAACGCATTTGATAGGAATAAATGTGGTTCTTAATATCTATAGTTTCTAAACTACCCTCGTCCATAGGCTCGAACATAATTGGAAATGTACCGGCAGTGACAGGAGGTTCGCCATCTTCGCCTCCTGTGTACACAGAAATATATCCGCCGCCACCAAACTCTTCCCAATCACCATTATCAACCTTCACTGAATAATCCCAAAAGACAGAACCCTCACCAGGTGCCTCGCTGTCTAAATTGAGAACACTTTGTGGAAAATACACCTGCGCTTCAAAATATGGAGTACCATCCTCATTTTTCTTAAGTTCGATGTTTTTGATCGTTGGAGCTTCAAGCGAAGTTGGAACCCCTTCAGGTAGTTCAGCCAGTACACTCGTCGGTAAAAACACCGAAATCAGGCTCAGCAAAAGCAGACAAGCTAATAATATTTTTTTCATAACAGTTACCTCCAATTGATATATTATTGTTTTCACACATTTACACATTTTCGCATACCTATACGCTCAATCTTCCTTTTTGACTTCATTGCTATATCGAATAATCAATTTAGTACGATCATTTAGCCCTAACTTTTCCATACATTTACTTTCACATATGAAGACATATTATACTATCTCCAACCATATTTCAGATATTAAGATTATTCCACATTGATGAGTAATTTCCTTTTTTTACACTTCTGGTATTTTTGACAGTTTCAATCCTAAAGCATTTGATTTTATGAATTATGTTTGGTATCATATGATTTATCAATCGAACAAAATAATACTTCTTTTTATCAAAGTAAAATCTATAGAATAAAGTAAAGAGAATAACAAATGGATTGGATTAGTCGGCTGCAAAAAGTAATCGAATATATAGAGCTACACTTGACCGAAGATCAGAGTGTACTTAAATTAAATATGTTAGCAAAGCAGGCATACTCGTCAGAGTATGAATTTCAAAAGGTTTTCAGTATTGTAACCGGTATAACTGTGGGTGAATATATCCGTAACCGAAAACTTTCATTATCCGGTGAAGAACTCCTGTTAACTGATACATCCATACTAGATATCGGATTAAAATATGGTTATGAAACTGCAGAAAGCTTTACAAAAGCATTTACAAGATTTCATGGAGCGACTCCGAGTGCTGTAAGAAAAAGGAATGCAGGTTTAAAGCTGTATAATAAGTTGAGCATCCGCTTACAGGTAGACGGTGGTTATTCTTTGGAATATCAGATCATTAACCATAGCTGCGTGAGAGTTATTGCTAAAACCAAAGTATTTAAACCTCAGTCTATCGAAGACAAACATGAAAGCATCCCAGAACACATAGAAAAATGGGCCTCAGAAGGCATGTATGATATTCTTTATAAGATGACGGATGCTACAACCTACTTTGCAGACTCGATCTTAGGAATTCATGATGGGATTGGTTGTAAACCGGATGGAAGCGAATTCCGTATGAGCGTGGGTGTGGAGTCTATAAAAGATACAGTTCCTGATGGATATGAAATAGTAGAAATACCTGCAAGAAAGTGGCTCGTTTTTAAATGTAAGGGTTTGCGCCCAATGGCAATTCAGAAACTATGGAATCAGATTTATACAAACTTTTTACCTTATTCTACTTATCAAATCAAAGAGCTTGGAATTTTAGAGGTCTGTAGGGAAGGCTTTCGAAATGCAGATGATGTAATAAGTGAATTGTGGCTCCCATTATTAAATAATACAATAGAATAATCAATTATGTATTGGACAAAATCGAACAGAAATTGACAAGATTTCGGACTTAATGCATAGTAATATAATTCTATATATAATATTTATTATAGGCATTTGCAAAATGACTTAAAAAATCAGATGTAAAAAGTTAGAAGAGATGTAAAATGGACTTTGATAACTTAAGAGGGATATATGTTAGTGATTTGACTGAAAAACCAGAACCTTGTTGATGAAATTACAGCACAAATAAGCTTATGTATAAGACATAAGTTTCAAGAGTAAGTTAGTAAATCAAGCGATTAAAGGTTTTAAACTACGTATATACTTGTGCTCATGAATTTTATCTGCAAGTATTACAGTAATTAGTTGTGTGATACCTGCGAGATATAAATCTGCTTTAATAGTTAGGTTGTCTCTTGTTTTAAGATTACCACAGGCCATAGGCTCCTTAAGGTATTGAATGTTTTTTTCTACTACAGTCCTAATTTTGTAGTCAGAAATCCATTCGTCAGAGCCTCTAATCACACCTGGATACATGCGTTTATCCATGGCAGGAGATGTGAAGGTTACACGACCGCAAGGCTTGCCATTACAGGGGGTTATCACAAGAAGTAACCCATTTACCTTTAATTAGTTTTGCCTGTGGGCACCGCCATTTGAATCTTTCGATTCTTCCTTCTTCTCGGCTCCAGCCATTTGGTTTCATTGGTACAGAAGAAATCTTTAGAGCAAAGTGGCCAACCATCATCATTGTATTTAATAGGCGG
>NZ_JH556653.1:337963-475923 GCF_000179595.2 Acetivibrio cellulolyticus CD2
TAGCCGTTTATGTAGAGTTGCTTGATTTCTTTGTTTGCAGAGGCTGAAGAAGGGCAAAAGGGCTATAAGCCATTTTATATACATCGACATCAGGCTTGTCCTTGTAGAAAGCCTTGAGTTTTTTTATGATAGAATTTATGAACTTTGGGTTATTCTCAGTTACAAAGGTTTCAATACCTGAAGTATCATAAGCGATAGTGGATGCAAGAGTAGTGTTAATTTCCTGGCAAATAGGTTCTGTAATATCTACAAGGTGGTTAAAGAAGTTTTCCAGGTAAATAACGAAATCTTGTTTGAACCGTGTAAACTGAGAGTTATGAGGGACGTCTGGAAGGCCACAGAATTCACGGGCTTCATGGCATAAATTAAGAAAAATAATGAGTAGCGAAACTGTAGGAATGCCAAGAATTTTCTGCAGAACTAATGCTGAAAGCATTGAAGAGAGTGAATATTTACGGTCTCTCCCTAGAGTTTTGTGGTAAGACCAATAAAAATCCTGTGGTATAAGCGAAGATAAATCAAGATGTTGTGAGAGTAGCTTAAGAAATTTTGGCTTATTATTTTGAAAAACATCTTTACATTCTTCGAATGTGTCAGCAAAAGAAATTTGTTTATAAAGTTTTACCATTTGTTTTCCCCTTCTCTTGTTTAAAATTGGATTAGATACCTATATTTTACTAGAAGCAGAGGGGGAAAACAATAAAAATATCAATTTGAAATGCAGTAAATTCAAGCGTTATAGCATTTCGCAAATAACTAAAATATTTATTACTTTAGGGGGATTGCATATGAAGCAATTAAAACGAAGCTTTTTTATTATCTTATGTTCACTAATGGTTTTATCATTACTAAGCGGATGCAGTGAAAATTCCAAAAAGAAATCCATATCATATTTAAACAGTATGACCAATACTGAAAAATCAAAAGTACTTGCAGAACCCACTGAGCTAGGTGATCACATTACACTTTTTGATGAAGAAATAGGCAGCACATATGAAATTAATTTATTAAAAAGTTCATCCTATGATGCTTCTAAGAAAGCATCCTTTTATCTGGTACAAGGAACTACATTCAATGGAACACAACTTACAGCACTTAGAGATTATTTGAATTCCAATGCTTCGCAGACACTTCTGGCAATTATTAATACCAGTAAAGATAGCAAAGCAACTGCATCGGCGAACCGGGACTTTGTCAAAGATGCAAAGGCATATCAAGCCTTTTTAACTGATAATATGCTTGGCTGGGTATGTGAAAATTATAAAATTGATACGGACAATATATGCTTTGCTGGATATGAAACCGCGGGATATTTTGCAGCCTATTTATTACATACCAGTAACAGTGTTGCAAACTACCTGATTGTTAACCCAAACCTAAACAAAAAAACCGACGAGTCAGACATATCTTCATTAGAGGCGGCCTTCTTCACCGGTGGAAACACCTCACTATCGGCTAATGTATGCATCTTCCGCTCAGAAGATGACCAAAAAACCTTAGCCTTCTCAAAAACAGACAAATGGATCAATTCTCTTACTGAACACAAATATCAAGGTCTTACTTTAAACAACAAGATCTTGGCCGGAGCGGGACATAATATTATTGATTGTGAGGCCCTTATTCGCGGCATATGTTACTTTAGCAAGTTAGAATACAGTGATAAGGAAGCCGCTTGCGTTTCTGCCTCAAAGGCAATGACTAATACTGAAGTAAAAAGTATTACAGTCGGTAAGCTTTCGAAAGAACATGAATTTTATAATGAAGTGATTGGTATAGATCCAGGCACTGCAGAATATATCAACGAAATTGTGATGTATGATGAAGAAATCAATGATAGCTTTGTAATTCACCTTTCCTTGCCGCCAAATTACGATGAAACCAAAAGTTATCCTCTTGTTCTCATGACAGATGGTGTATGGAGACTTAGCGATCATCCCGAGCTACGTAAGCTGATGAAATCCAACGAATTGGAAAATGTTATCCTGGCCAGTGTTGGTTATCCAAATGGCTATGATTATCGTCTTATAAGAGAGCGGGATCTGCTTGAGAAACCGGATCTATATCTACAGTTTTTAATAGAAAATCTGATACCTTATTTATATAATAATTATCGTATAGATACTACCAGAACTACACTTACCGGTCATTCCTACGGCGGTTATTGGGGGTTATATGCATTATTCCATAGTGACACCATCGGTAAAAATACCTTTGCAAACTATTATATAGGGAGTCCCTCATTCCAAGCAAGTACAAATAATGCAGCTATAAACGATTTTGAAGATTGGTTCTATGAAAGAAAGCAGACATTAGCTTGCTCTGTTTATGCAACCGTAGGCGGTGATGAAGAAGCAGCTTTTATCAACTTAATCGAAACTAGCCTGAATGACATTAAAAAACACTCATATAAAGATTTTACTCTGAAATACGAGGTTATCAATGATTTTGACCACAATACAGTTTTTAAACCTTCGATAAAGAATGCACTTGAAATGTTTTACAACTCAAAATAATCGTATAGGATGCTTTGTCATTAATTAAAAACGGAATTCCTCAGCTGTTTTTCGAGAAATTCCGTTTTTTCATTTTTGTTTTTTATTTCTGCCTTTTTTGAATGAATGTTTTATATTGTATTTAATTTCATTTATTAGTGTGACGTATGCCCCCGATTGAATTTTTGCAACCAACAGTTTAATTTATCAATCACTTATTTGAAAATAGAGGTTCACCAATAATAAGTTTGGTAATTGTATCACTTCCTATTAACCCAGTGCTAACACAAACTTTGTTAATCCCTGTTATTTCCAAATTAAGTTCATATGTTTCACCTGGATTAATTGTAATAGTTTTAATGATTTCACCGCCAAAATTATTCTTTTCAAAATCTAATTTTATTGGGTTTTGTTTATTGTCATCTAAATATATGGATGCTTTTAAGTATTTGTATTTGCATCCAGGGTTAAAGCTACATGAACACGATATATAGGACACTGGTTCATCGTTTACTATACCCCATTTGTAAGTTTTACCAGGCGCTGTCAATAATTGTGCATCTTTTGTAAATATAGTTGCTAATCCTGTGGTGTACAATTTATCATTGGTTATGGGAACTGATTCTGACTTGCCACCTATATGCACTGTTTTAGTTGCATCTTCCCAGTCTATAGGTATATTGAGTGCTTCCCCTAGGCATCTTACAGGGAGATAGGTTCTACCATTATACATAATAGGCTTTATGTCTGAACCATCAGTTTCCTTTGGTGTAAAATCCGTTCCATTAAGCTTCATTTTAATAGTGCTGGATAATATAGCACTAATGTTAACATCAGCTGATTGAGCAAAAGCAAATGATGTTGCACCAATAATTGCACAAGTTATAAATCCAATAGTAAATCCTTTCATTTGTTTAAACATAATGATCTTCCTCTCTTTTTTTAATTTGACTATTTAATTTGACTATCAGTATAATAATATAATTTATTATTCAATGATTAATGTAATCACTTGCACTTGAACTTCCATACTAAATATGGGATGCTCAATTTAATCCGGCAATACTTTCGATATAAAGTCTATAGACCATGCCTCGCTCCCCATACAGCCATCTCCCTTGTGTTCCTGACTCCAACTTTCTCATTGAGTTTCACCATAAGCTGCCTTACATAACAGTCACTATAGTTCATTTCCTTTGCAATGTCATTAAGCTTTATTCCCCTTACTACATAACCTATTATCCTTAAGTCCTGATCTGAAAGCCCTTTCAAATCCTCCTTATTATCCTCCTCACTCTTTATGCTCACAACTCCCGTTTTATAATCCAGCTTTCCGCTCCAGACATCAAAACCATTTGTTACATTTTTTATTATTGAGATAAAAAACTCAGTTTCCGTATCCTTATCTACGTAGCCATTGCAATTGTATTCCATAGCCTTTTGCAAATAATCCTGCTCAAAATGTGATGATGAAATGATAACCTTTATATTTTTGTTGATTTCCTTTATCCTCTTAGCTGCCTCAAGCCCATCCATTTCAGGCATCCTTATATCCATAAGAACTATATCGGGGCTATGTTTAATTGATAATTGTACAGCTTCCGTTCCAGTCGAAGCCATTCCAATAATTTCTATATCATCAGAATTGCTCAGTTCCCTTTTTATGCCTTCTCTTATCAACGGATTATCATCTGCAATAACTAACTTTATCAAATAAAACCACCTCTTATACTACTAATAAAAATTATCCACAAATATTTGCTCTGCAATGATTGGTCAAGATATTTCCTTAATAATTAAATAATATTATAAATAACATGAAATTAAAAGTCACATTTGTTAGAATATTTCATTGTCATTTACTAGCCACTGTTATTTTTACTCCTGGGTTGCAATTGCAATATCTCTAAACGCCCAATGCTTATTGTCCACATCTTTAAATCTGATTTCAGGAGTACCTTTCATCTGTAATCCCAATGCCCTATTTATAAGTGCTGTACACTCAGAACGCTTGATTTTGTTGTTCGGTTTGAAAGTTTTGTCCGAATACCCCTTTATAAAGCCCTTTGAAGTCAGCATATTTATATAGCGCTCAGCCCAGTGCCCTTTTGTGTCTGTCAATTCATTTAAATAATCAGCATTTTCGCTATAATTAAGATATTTACAAATAACCACCGCCAGCTCTGCTCGTGATATATAATTGTCTGGCTTGAAACTATTATCCTCATAACCCTTAAAATAGCCCTTTTCAGATACATATTTTATTGCCCATGCAGCCCAATGCTTATTGTCTACATCATTAAAAGGCATATCCTCAGATTCAGTTTTTTCAGCCAAGTCTAAATTGGCAAGTATTGTAGCCATTTCAGCTCTTGTAATATTCTTGTCAGGTCGGAAAGAATTGTCTTCATATCCTTTCATATAGCCTTTTTGTCTTTCACCACTTCCAGGTATATCAGTTTCCGGTGTTTCGGTTGTTTCTTGTGTTGGTGTTGGTGTCGTATCAGGTACCTGTGTCGGTGTTACTTGTTGCACTGTATCAGATCCTCCACTGCTATTAGAATTACCAGAACCTGAAGAATTTGAACCCGTAGAACCATTACCTCCATTTCCAGGTGTTTCCCCCGGTGTAATGGGTGTCGGTTCAGGTTCCAGTGTGACTGTCTCAGTCCCATCTGCAAATCCAATAGGTCTGACAACTGTAAAATCACTGTTATTTTTATAATCGTATTCTGCCTGATCAACAACTACTTTAGCATACAACCTGACTCTTTCTTTCACTTGCTCATCTGTCACTTCAAACTCAACAACAGTTTTCTTTGCAAGTGAAGGATAGATCTTCTTAATTTCCTTAGTTGCAATTAAATTTTTAAACTCCTTATCAGTATAAAGTTCTATCTTTGCACTATCAAAAACCGTAAAACCAAAGTTAGTAACATCAATATATGCATACCCACGATTTTTTTCATAAAGCTCATTGAAAATTCTTGTAATTGCAACATCTGCAAATGCAAGATTCTGACAGGAGATATTGTTTGATATATCACTGTCATCCGCAGCCTCCACCTCTGCTTTAAGCTTCAGTTCAGTACAATCAGTTGAAGTCTGGCACTCAAACATAACTGTCTTTCTGCTTCCGGGGCTCATACTATTGTTTATTGTTTCTTTGCCTATCAATTTTTCGCCATCGTACAGAGCAACACTAATGTTCTTAGCTGTTAAATCTCCAACATTTTCAACAGTTACATAGACGTTTGATTTCCCCCCTGGAACAAGCGCCTCATCTTCAACAAGGATTCCATCAACAGGAATTGCCACATCTATTTTTCTTACATAGCTAGTTGAAGTCAATAAAGTCCCATCGTATCGATAACCCAAATCGCCTTCTTCCTTTTTATAAACCGACTTATTATATACAGTCAGCACTTCATTCCCATTTCCTGCAACAGTTATATTTCTTGGAATTTCCATTGAATTGTGCTTCAACTCCATTCCCTGTGTCCATGTAGAGCTCTCATCATCATAGGTACTTATAAACAACCTCTGTTCTCCTGCTGAGGCATTTGTCCACGCTAGTGCAATTCCCTCATCGGTATTTGTTGCTTGCAGTTCCTGAATTCCAGAAGCTCTATCGGAATTAACCACTATATCAATATTGTCTGACTCAATTTCAGCTTTGTATATCACGCTGTTGTTTTGGAAAAACACCACCGGTTTACCATTTTCCACAGCTAGTGAAGGATGAGTATCATTGTAAATGTTATCTAATACACCTCTGGGTTTTGACCATTTCTCTCCATCAAAGATGCTTGAATAAAGCTTAAACTGTCCATCCTGCGAATAGGCATCTGTTGTATAAACGAAATATGCCTTACCGTTATACATAAGCAAATCACTTTTGTTGACATTTTGTACATTCGTAATAAAAGCTTTTGGCTCTGTCCACGCCGATCCATTATTGTAAACAAAATAGATATCATCCGGGTTTTCTTTTGTACCAGAATCTAACTTACCATAGTTGTTAACCCATGTAGCAACTGTCTTTCCATTTTCTGTAGCTATCTGCGGTAATTTATTCAAGCCTTCCGTTTCCGGGGATGCTTCTATTTTCCAAATCGCTTTCTCTTGGTCAAAATTCGCTATCCTGAGTTTCATTTTGGAGAGAATATTTTTAGAAATATAGTCTGCCGTTACCTTAGATAAATCTCCTATTTTTTCGTCCATATCAAGCCATACCGCATAGGTATTTTTTGAATCTGCTGAAATACTAGGGAAAGCATCTGCCGTACCATCATTTTCTAATTGTTCAGGTTCAGACCATTTTCCCTCTTCGTAAAATGAATAATACAATGCAGTACGGTTATTATCGCTTCTCTCCTTGTCATCACCAACAAAAACCATTAAAAAGTCTTCATCCTTATCCTTAATCTCGCTAATTTTTGCATGGGATTGGGGGTATGCATACTGCATTATTTCTTCCTCCCCTATCCACTTCTGTTTTTCAAGATAATCCCTAGGAGATGTCTCAAATAACTTTTCTTCAGATGTAGTACTATTAGCTACAGGTGCAGAGAATGCTTCCCTCTTTGCCGACCTTTTCTCCGGACTCTTCTCAGGACTTTTCATAGCATGAGCGTTATTCCCTACATTTTGCGCCTGCTTTGCCTCTGGATCGTATACAACCCATTCTTCTCTTCCAATTTCTTGTTCAAAAGATACAAACCAAACAAGAGTTTCTTTAAATCCAATAGCCAGGCTCAATACTGTTTTTCCTGATGGAATCGTTATGTTAAGTCCTCCCTGAGCCCAAAACTCGCCGCCCAAAAGACCATACGTAACTTCCAAACCAATAGCAGCTCTTAAAGTAACTTCAATTATGCAATAAAAATCAAACATTAAATCTTGAACACTATCAAAACTTCCTATATCGTCTATACCTACATTTACAAAGAAAGTAACTTTTCCGTTTATCTCAAGAGAAACATATCCAGATAACAACAATCCTCCAAAGGTTGCATCTATAGGAACGTTGTATTTGAATTCAAGTGTTATTATTTTTACCTCTATCTCTGTAGCAATTTGAATTTGATACTTTTCAATTTCCCAATTCAGTGTGCTATCGTTGTATACACAAATAAGGGTAAAAGTCACTTCGCCCTCAGTTGAAATACCCATTCCAGCAGCCGCACTGAATGGTTCTGGCACGTCAAATTCTGCCAAACTTCCACTTAATCCAGAACTTCCGGACGCTTTCGATGTAAAAATAGCCTTTCCATTCGAGAAATCATATTTTACATCAAGATCAAAATCAAATTTTGGAATATCTATCCCTAAAGACTTTATCGGACCACTATCAGAAGGCATATCAATATCTGGTACACCCTCCCCTGTTGCAAACTTAAGAGCACCATCAATTCCATTAGGATCGTACTCACCACCAGCATTTTCAAAAGCTGTTTCCAACTCGTTTAACCATGAAACCGCATTTAAAAACGGAAACTCTTTTGCCATAACTATTTTTGCATCTACATAATCCGATGTTGTTGTTCCATATGTACCAACAGCCTCAACTGCAAATTGGATTCTATCTCCTTGAGCCATTTTGCTTCGAATGTCCTTCACTTCAATATAATCTGTCTCATTTTCTCCCGTATACTTCGTTATTCCATACCTGTCAACTATCTTATACAAGTACTTTGAAACTTCACCTGCCCCCTTTAAGTCTACAGAAACCGAGAAAGACAATGATCCAAACGGAAGATTTAGCGGCAGTATAGAACAGGATGGATTAGAGCTATCGGAAATATAAGATGTTACCCTTGTGACTTCAGGCATCCTCTCTAATTCTACTTTAAAATATCTTCCATCATACATTTCACCCTCTACGGTTTTCTTTGGAAATCCTTTCGCTTCAACCGTTATTGTATCATCTTCGAATAAAATATCTTTAAACTCAAATCTTCCATATTCATTGGTCTTTGTCTTATTCTCACCATAAGTCACATCTGCATCCATTATAACCTTGTTAATGTCCTTGTCTGTTACCTCACCGGATATCGTCCCAAAGCTGTCCTCAGGCAATAAATTCTGATCAATAATTCTAACTCTCTGACGAGAACCGATCACGAGAGGGTCAGAAGATGATACGTTGATGGTGAAGTAGCTTATTCCATCTTCTTCAACCAAAACATCATCAATACTGTAACCACTAAGAATATATATACCTTTGTCATCCGTTTTTACAGTATTTGTAGTATCTTTAATTCCATCTTTTATTATCAATTCACTCTCTTCATGTATAATATTATCTTTAGAAATACCTCTGCCCGTAACAATCATTAAATCCGGCATCTTATCGTTTTTCTTAGATCTGTATTTTATAAGAGTGATTTGGCTTTCAATACTGCCTACACCTTCTTTCAATACATAAATCTGAGTTTTTAGTCTGCCGAAAGTTCCGTAATCAACCATTCTGGTTTCTATAGGCATTTCCAAACCACCTAGTGCCGTGGATGCCAGTTCCTTCAAAAACAATGTGTTATCTGCATATAAACCATAAAGCTCTGGATCAAGTGTATATTCCTTCCACAATATTTCGCCAGGTAAAAGTGACGAATATGAAGTTTTAACCAAAGACATATCAGCTCTTGTTTTATAGCTTCTTATAAAGGTTGAATCTCCCATATTTATATTTGGCAAATATATTGCAGAGCTTTTTTCATTTACAAAACCAACTCTGTAAAGCAAATCTACATTCCCATTCTTCATTTTTTCAACTTCAACTATGAGCTTAAGCCCGGAACTGTTATTGACCACTATCGGGTTATTTGAAGTAAAAGTTGCCTTTACCGGCTCGTTAAAACTCTCCAGCATACCGTTAAAATCAGCTGATATATTGTAATTACCCGGTGCATCACCACGAATTATCCAATTTAAAGTTCTGCTTTCTTTTGCAGCAATAGTCCCAATTGATACACTTTGTTCATCATCACTTGCAATAGAGACACCCTCTGGTAAATTCAAGGTTGCAACACAGTCCTCCAAATCATATGACCCTTCAGTATTTATTAAGTGAAGTTTTACATCAAAAAACTCTTTTAACCAGGTAACTCTTCCAGGTATATCTATCAGTAGTATAAAGGGTTCTCCTGTAGAACTGTTCTTGTAAATAATTGGTGTAATCTCTCTGCCACCAATCGATTCTCCGCCCAAACCACTTCCTCCGATTTCAACACTGCTTGAATATGAACCTCCAGAATAACCCGAAACAGTATATGGTTTGCTGTTATAGTTAAGATTAATCTCATATCTGAAAACATTCTGATTACCAGGTGCATACACATCTATACCAGCTGCTTTAATTTCATCAAAAGACAATTTGGTTGTCTTAATATCACCTACAACAATTTTTGTCTCTTCAAGAACAAAGTCCAGATTGCTTACTTCGTTTTCAGCCAGCAATATATCCTGTTGCTTTGGAGAATAACCTTCCTGATAAGCACCTATGTCATAAATGCCAGGCTCTAGCTTAAGGGTAAGCATACCGTTAATATCTGTTGAGACCTTAAACTGATCCTCAGTATTCAGATTAACATAGATATTGGCATAAGGAATATTTTTCCCGAAATTGTCCCTTACAGTTATGTTTAAAATACCAGAATTGTCCTTTTTTAGTATTGTTATTGACTTTTCTATTGAATTTTTGTTCCCGGAACTATCCTCAACTGAAAGGACAACTTTATATTCGCCTTCGGCCGTATATATATGACTTACTTTTGCACCTTCTTGCAAAGTACCGTCTCCAAAATTCCAGCTGTACTTTGTTATTCCCACATTATCTTTTGATGCACTTGCATCAAATTCAACCTCCATACCAATCTCAGCTGATGAAACACAGTTTATATGAGGAGTAGGTAAAACATCATCAATATCTAATGGACTGGCAGCCTCATTTAAAGTTTCGGCAGTATTTATAAGCTTATCAGTTGCAATAATTTTATAAATATATTGTTTAGAGGGATCAAGATCCCTATCAACAATAGACAAGGTTGTACCTCTATACTCTCCAACCACTGTATAAAACTCACTATCCGAAGTTCTGCGATGTAGTTCGTATTCAACAATATCTGTTTCATCACAGCTCCACGATATATTGAAGCCTCTGCCTATAGGCTCAACAGCAATTTTAAGACCTTTTGGTGCAATATTGTCTATAGTGTATTCGTTATAAACATAGTCTGAAACATTTCCTTTCAAATCAACAGCATATCCTCTAATTTTCAGTATACTTCCTGAAGGAAACGTTTTAGTATCCAAATCTGCTGTATAGAAATCCTTCTGGTATGATGAAGGAACTGCAAAAAACTCTACCCATTCTTCGCCATCAAGGCTATACTCAGCTGCCAATTTTGATAGTTTAATATTATCACTGGCAATTAAAACGTAGGTCAGCTTACTGCCTATTGTCATTTTATCCACTGGATAATCGTTGGTCACTACCGGTTTTTCATTGTCCTCAATACCAGATGCATCCAACATTGTTATATCAACAGTATTACTCTCATAGCTTGAATTCCCAGCAATATCATTACATATAACCTTGTAATAATAAGTTTTTCCCGGTTCAACACCCACATCAAAATAGTTGAGGCTCACTACATCAGCGGCAATAGTTGTATATATTCCGCCTACTTCTTCGGACCTCAAAACAGAAAAGCTTTTTATATATGGCTCAGAATTTTTGTCCCATCTGATTTCAATACAGTCAGCATAACTAATAGCTGTGACGTTCTGAACCTTTTCTGGTGCAGTATTGTCAATGATATATTGAGTATATGGTACATTCTCACTTACATTTCCGCTGACATCTGTCGCAATTGCCCTAACGTAAAACTCACCCTCACGAACCTTTGAAATATCAAGATTATAACTCCAACTGTATTCCTTACTATTGTATATAGTTGCTGAAGCAGCTTCATCCCACTCTGATCCATCTAAAGAGGTCTGCAATTGAATTTTTCTGAGGTTTATATTGTCTCTTGCCGTTATCACAACTGGAATATTTCCGGTATAGCAACTGGCATCAGGCTTTATCGTAACTATTTCAGGTTTCTCATCGTCTTCTATTTCAAGAATACTTATAGCTTCTGACACGGTCTCCTGCTTTGCTCCGTCACGATCAATCGCTGTATATCTTATTTTATAGTCCCCTTGAGGCATATACTCAACATCCCATATACACTTAAACAAAAGACCATCAGGAGTCTTTACATATGATACCGAACTGTTAAAGTGGTTCCACTTATCTTCTTCACCGTTACGATATTCAAATTTCACCATGATACCACTTGAGTTCAGCATATCACTTGTCAATGCTTTCAATTCAATTTTTTTCACGTTATACCCGACAAAGCTATAACTTCCATCATAAGCATCCTTGATTGAATTAAGCACCGGAATATCTTTAATTGTTTCACTGAAGTCTGAGTAATTCATTGAAGGATCAAAGGCCCTTATTTTGTAACTATATTCAACACCAGTCTCCAGCTTGGAATCAGTATAGCTATTTGTATAAGAAACAGCAACTTTCATGTCGTCTCTGAAAATCTCATATCCGGCAACAACACTATTGTCACTGGAAGCTTGCCAGGAAAGAGATATGCTCTTACTAGCATGGGAGCTAACAACAAGGTTTTGTGGCACCTCCGGTAAAACTGCATCTCCAACTTCCACAACTATCTGAACAGGTTCGGAAGTATTACCGGATACATCTGTTGCCATAATCTTATATACACAAGTCTGACCTTTGTTTAGTCCTGTTGCGATATAAAGCTTGGAACGATAACCGGAGAACAAAAGATTTTCGTCTTTCCATATAGTATAGGAGCATTCATTGTCATCATTTACATCCCAGGATATCTTCACACTGTCAACACTTTGAGCCACTGTATCATAATCTTTTAAGACAGGGGCTACTGTATCAACAATAATTTCATGATAATACGTAGAACTTTTCAGCCCTGTGAAATCTTGTGCGACAAGGCCGTAATCGCCATCTACTGGAATATTCAGGACGCCTTCAAAGTCGCCCTTCTCATTTGCTAAAAGCTTTACACTGTAAGAGGCCCAGGAATTATAACCGTAATTATTGTATTTATATGCATATACTGTTACATTTCCCTCTCCATTAGTAGTATTGCCACTAATTTTTACATAATCATGCTTGTCTCTGTTGTCAAGATTTATATTAATTCTTGAAACAGGTGTTACTACCTGCTCAGGTTTTTTTATCATTACCGACTTTGAGGAGTTAATATTTCCAACCTCATCTGCCGTAAATACCTCAACCTTTTCTATATAATCTATATTACCGTATTCCAGTATAGCTGAGTAATTACCCTTGTCATCAATAGGCTTGAGTTCTCTTGAATAGCTTGCATAATAACTAACCTTGTCACCGTTATAACCTTCGGAATAAAACGCAACACCTGCAAAGGAAGGACTGCCACTGATATTAGCCACTACTTTTAAATCGGTAGCATGCATCGCGCCTTCTTCCGGAGTAATAATAGAAATCTCCGGTCTATTTTCACTCAAAATACCTTTAAACGCATAGACTTCGCTTTCGGTATCAAAATCATCAATCAATTGAAAATAGAGTGTTTTTTCTCCCTGTGAATCATCAAAGGAGTAGTAAACACTGTCTGTAACTGTTTGATAGTCTTCTTTATCCAAGTCTTCTATTTTTTCAGAAAACCTTACTTTTGTATAATAAAGTGTATTTATATCGAAGCTTACATCTTTATCCTCAAGTAAAGGTTTTTTCATACTTCCATCTGTCCATTCTTTGGCAACAATCGTCGGTTTTATATCTAAAGACCCATTATAATAAAGATCTACATTGCCGATAGCTTCTCCGTCTGCTTTGACAGATACATAATAGTTGCCAATATTCAGATTGTCCAAGTCCCCTTGATTGATTTCTAAAGCATTTTTACCAGTTCTTTTCACAAGCTTGACACCTTTTTTTACATTGGTATACGGCCAGATTGATCTTATATCTGCTATATATTCGGCATCTTCCGCAAGATTTTCTCCAAGAATAAGTATAGGAGAGCCGTATTGAACAGAATTTACCGAAGGTACAATTTTTTCCTTAGCAACAACTATATCCTGACTTCTTCTGACGTTTTTTTCATCGCACATGCAGATTGAGTATTTTCCATAATTCAATTCAGCATTCATCTTGAAGTCTACTATTCTGGAGTCATTTGTAATTCTTTCATCAACTTCATCGCAACTGATTATATTATCTAAAGAGTCTAAAACATTGAAAGAATAGCCTTCTATTGTGCTTATCCTTGGAAATGACAAAGTCAACAAATCACTTCCATACACTGCTTTTTCTACTGTAAATGACTCTGCTGGATAGTTATCCGAAAAAATAATATACTTATTGAAGCCAAATTTTTCCTCACCATCTCTTAAACATATCTCATATACTTGCTCTGTTTTAACTTTCGTCAAATCAGCCTCAACATTTATATCTTTAAACGCTCCATCATAATAGGTCTTTACGGTATTCCAAACCCCTGCCTGTATTTCTTCTTTTGTCATTACATCAACCAGAATCAGCTCGGCATTATCCGAAAAACCTTTCACCCAATTACAACTCAACTCCATTTCTTCATTATTGTTCATCCTATACGCAACTTTATAGTTACCCTCCGAGTCTTTAAATGAAGAAGGAGAAAAACTGTTATAATCTCCTATTTTCAAGCCATCTATATTCAGCTCTTTATCCTTGGTATTATAAAAATACTCATATTCCATACCATTTATTCTTATAAAATATCTTGTATCTTCCTTTAACTCCTTACTGATATTAAGCGTGCCGCTTATCATTACCTGCTCAGTATTGTAATAAGGGCTTGCCATATAAACAGATGCAGACTTCTTGATAGTGGACTTTTCTACTGTGCCGTATACTTCACCTTCACCTACAAGTTCAATATCTACATTTTCAGTCCCCATGATTCCATTATCAATACCATATCCACTTAAAGCAAATTCAACAGTACCAGTCTTAGGTAATGTTGGTGGATAAAAAGTAACAAATTTGTCTACGCTGCTCGCACCATCTGATGCAGGTACGCCAAAATTGATTGAACTCAACGTGCCTCCTTCATTACTAAACTCTATAGAGTAGTATCCACCTTCATTCAATAGGGGAAGTTCACTTTTCCCTGAGAAATCCAATTTAAACACACCTTCATCATCAGGTCTCAATCCTGATAATTCGCCTATTAGCATTGGTATGTGGTTATCGTTTCTAATCAATTCAGCTTTATACTCCACAGCTTTATCGCAATAGGAAGTAACAACCTCAATTATCGGAGCCTTGTAATCGACTATACGGACATATTGAGTTGTAAGTCTATCATTATATGTGTTGCCGGAATTAAGGATTAAACTTTGTTGATTTACATACAGCTTACCTGGATAACTGATTCTTATTGTGTAGGTGTTATATTCCAATATAGGTTTATTAACCCTCATTCGAAATATAAAATCATCATCACTTAAAGTTATATGTTCTACTTTTGATGCTACAACATTCCCATACATATCCATAATCTCGAAATTTATATTCTCCATATCTACATTTTTCGAGTTAGAAAATCCAACATTAAGATCGGCATATTGAACATTATTGTCTGTTGCTTCATACAAAGTATAACAACTAACACTTTCAACTATAAGTTCTTCAGTAGGTATTACTTTAACAGGAACTTCAAACTGCGATACTCCTGCAACCAATTTAAGCCTGTATCCCTTATCAGATTGCAACAAACCATTAAAGTATATAGTTGGAATATCTGCGTAATATAAATTTCTTGTAAAATTCTCCTCATCGTACTCATGGCTTGTGAAGTTATAATTCGACCCAAAAGCGGTTGCTTCTACATCTTTAGTTGTAATTCTTACATCTCCTGAAGTTGCTATAGTTTTACCTGTTTCATCAACAAGTATGAACTTCCCTTCACTTGTATTTATATCATTTAAATAAACAGAACCATATCCTGAAACATAATAACTATTTTCAGGTACATACAAGCAAATATTGTTACCTATTTTCAAACTTGTCTGACATTCCTCTATCACAGCCTTTTCATCACTGTCTTTACAGTTGATTTTTATTGAATACTCTCCAAATTCAACTTTTGCGCCAAAATTACACACAAACTGTAAGAGATTATCTTCCGGTGTACCTGTCCCACCTCTGATGCAAGCCTTTGGTACTTCAATTTTTTCAATAGAGATACCATTTTTTAAAAGCTCTGCCTCAAAAACGATGTCGCCCTGTAAAGCCCCAGCTATTATATCAGCTGGCACACATGGCATTTCTATTACTACAGAGGCAGCATCTTCTGCCGTATATGTATTGTTTTTTATCTTATAAACAACTTCTGTTTGTATTGACTTAAACTTATTTACAACAAACTCTACGGGCAATTCTGTGTTTACATATGCGTTTATGTAGTACTTACATCCTTTACAAAGTTTGAAGGCAATAGAATTGCTTTTCTCAGGCCACATCCTCAATGAAACCAGTGTTTTTTCATTACCGTCTGTAATACACATATAATTCAAAGCATCTTTAGAAGCTGTTACAGTATAAACACCTGTCAACTCCGGCACAAAACACAACTTGATCTGAGAACTTTTCTCAGTTTCATCTGGATTATTAAAAACTTTAACTTCGTCCTCAATTATAATTTGAGTGGATTCGTCTACTATGTCGGAATCTGGCAATGAAGCTTCAGCCTCTGAATACTTGAAGTCAGTGTTCAAAATATCAGCCTTTACCGTAACAGCATCCTCAAGAACGACAGTAGTGCTTTCTGCTTCTTTCGTTGTTAATACATTGCTTACAGAATCGTCCTGCAGAAACTCGCTATCAAAGCTGAATTCTTCAACTTTGTCAGTGGGTCTCGGCTCAGAAACCGTTTCAAGATTACTTTTTGCTGTCTCTACGGCTAAATCTGAATCTGTTTTCGGAGTGTCACTTAAAACTTCCGATACATTTTTACTCAATAATGGATTAGCTTTGGTAACATCATCCTTAGTTGCAATTCCTTCAGCAAAAGATGTGTTTGGCACCATCAAGCTGAACAATAAAGTTGCAACCATCACAAGTGCCAGAATAGAATTTAATCTCTTCTTCATTTTACTCCCCCTATGCAGCTTTGCTGCTTAAAATTTGAACGTTAAAGTGCTTTTCTTTCAGTCTAATCACTAATATAAATAGTGAAATTTCTATATTTAAAATGCCTATTACTTTAGCTAAATAGGAACTATTATTTAGCTTATATCATAATGAAAATAACAAAAGATGGGGTTAATGCGGTATCATTTTGCTTCCTAGCCAATGTATAGATTGACATATATTATAATATAAAAATCATTGTTACTTTCCTAGTCACATTTGTAAGAACTTAATATAACAAATGTTAGTTGCGAAATCATTTTCCTCAATTACCTTTTTTAAACAAAAATCTCGGAGTTGATTTAGACCCACATCAACACCGAGACTTTAAATAATAAATTCATAATCTATCCATAATTTGATTAATAACATCTACATACAATATTATTCCTCAAAAGGAATCTCAACCCTTATATTAAATCCACCCTCATCAGATGAACCAAACTCAACTTTTCCACCAAGAATCATAACATTTCTCTCAATGCCTCTAAGACCTCTTCCTTTTTTAATTTCCTCACAACCGATTCCATCATCTGTCACAAATAGTTTTATCAATCCGTCTTTATTTGTTAATACAATCGATATCGTGTGTGCTTTTCCATTAAAAAACGAGTTATTTACAGCTTCCATGCATATCCTGTATATCACATATCCATGCCTTTTCTTATTGATGCTACTGTCTTTAATGCCATTATGGTAAAACTCCAATTCCATACCAGCTCCAATAACTTTCTTAAATAATGACTCAAGAGCATTTATCAGTCCGACACTTTCTATATCTACAGGCAGTAGTTCCTCAAGTATTCTCCGTATGTTTATCCTTACTCCCTTCACAGTGTCATAAGCTATATTTATGCAATTTAAAACCTCTTCCTTCTCATCAAAATGCTTGACAGCATATTCAAGATTCATCTTTATGACATTTACCATATTACTTAAATTGTCATGAATATCACCAGATATCCTTTTTCTTTCCTCCTCAAGCTGAGCCTTTATGAGGTCGGTATTATTTCTAAAAAAGTATATCCTGGCAACATTCCTCCCCTTTTTATCCGTCAAAGGCTTCATATAAAAAGAATACCTTTTTATGCTGCGATCTTCAGTTTCATTTTCTGAGAATATTTCAATCAAATCATAGTAACTCTTGTCAAAGCTTTCCTTTAAGAAGCTTTCAAGCTTATTAAACTTTCCTATGTCAACTGTATATTTTTTAAGTTTCGAAAGCATTTCATCAATGGTTTTACACTCCTCAATGGCAATAATTCTACCAAATTGATCACTTGATGCTTTATTATACTCCATTATACGATTCCTGTTGTCTGTGATGAAAACAGCCTCTTCCATGTCAAAAAACATATTGTGGGTTGCAATGGGAATTATGTTCATAAATTTATACTTTGATATTGCCATTGTAAAGAAAGAAAAAAGCACCGAAAAACTTGCAGGTGTAATATCAAAGTATACAAACCTAAGTATCCCAAATCCTGTTAATGCGTTTATTGCAGGTGTAAATGCAATGGCTACAATGATCAATACAACCTTTTTCACATTTGTGTTAAATTCCCTAGAAACCTGATACAATATAATGCATAAGCTCACCGCAAGATAACTGTAAGTAATTACTAAATTGGCTATAAAAAACACACCCCACTGGGTATATGCAGGATTCTCAATTGTTTTTTTTACTATAATCAGATAGAAATAGTCATTGGTTAGTGCAGGCAGATATGTAATTGCAAGCGGAAACATTATAATCAGCATGATAAGCTTATTTTTGGGCGATATAAAACCTGCGTAAAGCAAAGCAAAAATAAGACCAGCGCCACCTACAAAGCTTAAGGGAAACAACGAAAATCTTACGGCAAAAAGCAGCTCTTCAGTGGTAGTAGATATGAATTCAAGCGTAGAAAAAAACAGCCACATGATCAGCAGCCCTTCTGCCAAACACAAACTATATAGTACCGGTGTCCTTTTTGCCTTAAAAAGCAAATATGAAATGGTTATTGTACCTTGAAGCATAACTATTACATTAATTATGAAACATATTTTCGTAGCAGTAAGCATATTTACCCCTTATCTTGACTTTCTATAAAAATAATATTATAAAAAACTATATATTTAAAGTCACATTTGTTAGAATATTTCATTTGCATTATAAAACACATCATGACAGAAAAAGGCATATTACCCCGGCTAAACCAAATATGAATTTTTTAAAGTGGTCCTTACATAATGCGTGCAGGCACCAGGGTTGTTCAGTAATCATCAGCCAGGATACTAGTGGATTTCTGGCTATTCATGCCATAAACAAAGATTGATGCGGTGCAGCGAATGCAATACTATATTAGTGAGAACATAAACTCACCGATAACATTAAGTCAACTTGCAAAAGCAGCAGGATACTCACAATGGCATTGTGCAAGAATTTTTAAAGAACTTACCGGTAAGACACCATTTGAGTATATACGAGCATTAAGGTTAAGCAAAGCAGCATTGTTACTAAGGGATAATCAGGTAAAAGTTATAGATGTGGCTTTTGACTTTGTCTTTGACTCCCATGAAGGATTTACAAGAGCTTTCATTAAACAGTTTGGAGTACCTCCAAAAAGATATAGCGATAGTCCTGATCCAATACAGCTTTTCATGCCCTATCGTATACGTGATTATTACCTTACTATGCATAAAGGAGAGATGAAAATGTCTGAGAGAAAAGCAACAAGCACAGTTTTTGTGCAGGTGGTTGAAAGACCTGCGAGAAAATTGATACTTAGAAGAGGAATCAATGCTACAAACTATTATGAGTATTGTGAAGAGGTTGGCTGCGATATCTGGGGTGTGCTGTGCAGCGTAAAGGAGGCAATGTATGAGCCTGTAGGTATGTGGCTGCCGAAGAATATGATTAAGTCAGGGACCTCGCAATATGTTCAAGGCGTAGAAGTACCTCAGGATTATTCTGGAAAGACACCTAAAGGGTTTGAAATTATAGATTTACCTCCTTGTAAAATGATGGTTTTCCAGGGTGAACCACATGATGACGAAAAATTTGAAGAAGCAATTGAAGATTTATGGGAAGTAATGAAAAAATACAACCCACAAATTTACGCCTTTGATTGGGCAGATGATGAAGCTCCAAGATTTCAGCTTGCACCACAAGGCTTTAGGGGATATATAGAAGCCAGACCAGTCAGGCAGATAAACAACAAATAAAATCTCCGGGACATCGAGTGAGACCACTGAAAAAGTATCAATTACTTTAAATTTGCACTCTGAAAACCAGCATGGTTTCGTTGCAAATTTTCAAGAAAAAACGACTTTCTCAGTGACCTCCATCGAGTTCCTCTGTTTTTGTCTCTTTCACTCCGTTCGAAAGATGGGGTAAATTTGGCATCTCCATTTGCCGTTTAAAAACACTAGGGATAACTTCCACTATTGATACAATTTTATAGTAATGCACTCAAAAAATTAAAGACTTACTTATTCAGATTCATCAAGCATCATTTCCTTCAAGCTTATTTCTGAATGTTTATACCTTCTCCTCTTTTGGGTTACATTTCCATACTCAATCGCTTTATGCGGACACCATTGTATGCAAGCCATGCAATGTTCACAGTTGTTTCCCCATGTAGGTTTTCCGTCGTTTATATTAATGTTTCCAACAGGACAAATTTTGCTGCAAACTGCACATCCATTGCAGCTCCCATTTTCATGAAAGTTGACTGCCATAGCTTTAAATTCTTTCACTTTTTTATATGAATACTCAGTAAATAGATTTGATATAAAATTTCCTTTCGGAATAGCTTGGCTTTTTCTTTGTAAAACATTTTCGGCTATAATCCCGACTCTTCTTTTCTCCCATTTAGACTGGAAATTCGTGATAGCTTCCGGAAAAGCACCATATTCAACTATATAATTTCCCGGCATACATAACGAAAAAGCCGCATTTAATACTCCCCCACTATTTTTTATACACTCATATAAGTCTTTGAATACTCCCCCGTATATTCCTCCATAAGTAGCAACAGCAAAAATATAATGAGCTTTGCTAAAACTTAACCTATTAACGAACTCCCTCACAATGTTCGGAGGCAAGTAATAATAAACCGGAAAAACAAAACCAATCCTTTCATAGTTAAGTTCTAAACCTTTCTCTTTAATTGCATTTGAAATTGCAATCACCTCAGTGTCCCCAATTTTATTTGCAAGCTTTTTAGCAACTGCCAGGCTGTTTCCAGTTCCGGTAAAGTAAAAGATAACATTCTTCATTCTAAATCATTCCTCCTATCCTATACTATATTTATATATTCATATTTTTACACTTTTATAACTATCGAATTGTTTTTTAAAAAATTATACCTGCGGAAAAATTGTGCTGAGTTCCTTTACAATTTCTTTATTTATCCTGGCAACAAGAAACTTTCCCTTTTTTTCTGTGGTTATTAATCCTACATTTGCAAGTTCTTTTAAGTGGTGAGAAATTGTAGGGGCTCCGATTTTAAAACATTTAGTTATTTCAGAAATGAGGCAATCTTGCTCCTCATAATCCTTTTCCTGACATTTAGCTATTTCCAGGAATAGTTCCAAACGATGCGGATGTGATAAAGCTTTCATAATATTTGAGTATTTTTTTGTATCCATAACTTCTCCAACTTTCTACAATTCGATAACTATCAAAATAATATCATATTTTTCTTATTTGTCAAATAGTTTATATAAATCTACCTAATTCGTAACTTTAATTCTGTAAGCAGATGAAGCTATTAAGCATTTGCGATACTTCCGCTCTGGTTGCTGTTTTTTTTGGGGCGAAAGTGTTGTTACCTAAACCGTTTATTATACCAAATCTGTAAATTGTATCTACTGAATTGACAGCCCATGAGCTTACACTGCTTCTGTCTGTAAAACTTCCAGTATTTGCAATATCAAATTTAATATCCTCTGCTCTGTATTTTAAGTAATTGTAAAGAATGTGTGCCATTTCTTCACGTGTGATTTTACGTTCAGGCTCGAACATATTACCGCCCACACCTTTAATAATGCCAGTTTCTTTTGCCCATGTAATGTATTTTGCATAGTACGCATTACTGTTTACATCACTAAAGGAAGGTGCCTTGTCACTTAACAAACCATAGCTGCGTTCGTCCAGACGCCCAAGTACTGTTGCAAACATTCCGCGTGTCATAGCTCCGTTGGGGTCAAAAATTGCAGCTGATGTACCTTCGAATAAACCATAGTCCGTCACATATCTCACTGCAGCACAATACCAGCTGTCCTCGGCCGTATCACGAAAGCGTACACCCTGTTTCGCAAATTGAAGCGCTGTATCAACTTGAATCACTCCCCATCCGCTGTCCTTATCATATCCAGGTGCACCCAAATCCTTTGCAGAGGCACAAAGTATACGCCTTACAACTGCAGGTTTCAAGTCCTGCTGCAACGATAATAGTAACGCAGCAGTTCCCGAAACAAAGGGAGCAGCATAAGATGTTCCAAAAGTTGAAATGGTTTTTCCTCTTATGGTAGCCACTTTAAGATTTATGCCCGGAGCACATAGTGCCACTGAAGCATTACGCTGAGAAAAGGCTGCCACCTCACCATTTTCGTTAAGAGCGGCAACACCTAATACAGTATTATAGGCTGCCGGATAGTATAAGCTTTCCGCCTTATAAGCATTATCATTGCCAACTGCAGAAACCACAACAACTCCACAACTTTCAGCATAAGCCACTGCAGAGCGCAGCGCGTCATCATCTATTGCAGTCCCCATGCTTAAGTTTATAACCTTGCAGCCGAATTCGTCCACTGCATCACAAATTGCCTGCGCCCACAGGGCACAGCTACCTATGACATTTTTACCATCAGCACCTAAAGTGGAGCATACCAATGGCACTAATACAGCATCTGGCGCAATACCACTAAGTCCCTGCTTCTCCGCTCCAACAATGATACCAGCTACAGCTGTACCATGTCCCACTTTATCTTCAGTGTCCGCACTTGGGTCTATGTAATTTTTACCTTGCATTAAGCGCTCTGGACTTATGCTTACAGTGGATATTCCGGTATCTATAACTGCAATACGCACACCCGCACCACTTGCATCCGTTGTGTAATCGCCAATTTCACCAAGTGGCCAACTTTCTGACGCCATTGCGGTCTGACACATCATTATAAGTATTACAAAAGGTATAATAATTTTTGCTTTCATCTATTTTGCTCCTTTTATCTAAAAGTACATGCCCCAGAAATTTAAGGCAAGTACTTTTAGATAGTTTTAATGTTAGTTACCAAAATCACCTGCAAGTGGAGTCTGATGAAAATGCGATTGTTTTTAGTTCGGAGCTGTCAGAGGGCCGACTTCAAAATCATTTACCGCTTCAATTTGTGATATTGTCGGATTTGAAATCTGATTATGCAGTGTTATTGCTCCCGTTGTGGAATATGCTGTTGTTCCACTTATGAAGTAACCGAAGCCGTTTGCGCTGTTAAACTGGAAGCCCTCGTCCCACAATGAACTGATGTTTCCGACTGCGACCAGGCCCTTTGCCCAGTTAGCCCCATACATGCCGGAAAGAGAAGTCTTGCAGGAGGCTGTAAGGTTCACATTATTATCAGAGCCGATCAGCGAGCTTGGATATAAGTTTGCAGAGGTCCCTTGTACAACCGGGTTACCGTCAGCTTCGTACATATAGAGCGCTATCGGATTGGTCGCGTCTCCTGTTTTACGTATTACGAAATAGCGACCTGCCAGCATTGCATCGCTGAATTGATGACCGCTGGACGCGCCTGCCGTCCCAAATGAGGAGTCATATGCATTTCCATTGATTTTTGTTCCCGATACTATAAAGTCGAACACTTGATATTTGGCACTGTATTGTGAATTAAAAATTCCGCTGCTTAATGAAGGCTTCCATTGTGCATAAAGTATAACGGTACTACTATCTACAGTGGTAAGGCTAGAGACGGAAGCTTTGTTCTCGTATTTTGTGCCGCTGCCGTCCAAAAACGTATTCCAGCCTGTGAAAGTATAGCTGGTCCGTGTATAACCATTTGCAGTAAGGTTCTGGGCCGCACTACCGGAGAAACTCTGGTCGGCCATGCTGCCGGTAGCGTCATCAGCGTTTTTGTTAAAGCTGATTTTGTAGTTGACTATCGCCCATTGTGCCTTATAAGTTGTGTCTGCCGCCGGCATGATGCCCGCTACCGCAATATCCCAACCGCTAAAGCTGTAACCTGGTTTTGTAACCACAGGAGCAGTGATAGAAGCACCGTATTTGATGCTAACCTGTACTCCGCCATTACCGCCATTAGCGTCGAACTTTAGGGTGTAGCTGTTGCGGGTATAATAATAATTTACCACTGTGCTGCCATCTGCTTTTATGTTTACTGTCTGTGTTGAAGGTGTTGTGAAGCCAGCATAGTTGTTGACGTCGGGCGTCACATTAGCATCTGTAGCACCTTTGAGGTCTTGTGTTTCATATAGAGTATAATTGTTGTCAGCGACATTCTGTTGGTAATGCTTCACCTTATACGCAGTACCTGTGTCCGCTGTCCACTGGGCGGTGTAGGTTGTACCTACCGCTGGCATTATGCTATCCACCGCTGGTGACCAGCCAGTAAGAGTATAGCCTGCCTTTGTCACATTAGGTGCTGCTATGGATGCACCGTACTTCACCTGAGTTGAGCTTCCACCTGTACCTCCGTTTGCATCAAAGGTCAGTGTATAGCTATTTCTGGTATAATACAGCTTTAGAACAAGACTTCCATCTCCTGCTATTGTACCAGATTTTACTGTGCCGGAAACATTGCTGTCATAAGCAAAGCCAGTATAGCTTTTTGCTGTTGCTATACCTATTGCACCTGCTGTTCCGCTCAGGCTTTCGGTTTCAGCCAAGGTATAATTATTATCATTTATATTCTGTTTATAATGCTCAACCTTATAAGCTATTGCGCTGCTTGCCGTCCATTGGGCTGTGTAAGTTGTATTCTGTGCCTGCATTGTACTATCCACAGCAGGTGACCAGCCATTAAGCGTGTACCCTGCTTTTGTAACAATAGGTGCTGCTATGGATGCACTATACTTCACCTGAGCTGTGTTTCCACCCACACCGCCGTTTGCATTAAAGGTCAATGTATAACTGTTTCTCGTGTAATAATACTTGAGAACTGCACTGCCATCAGCTTTGATGGTAATGCTCTGCGCCGTTGGTGCTGTAAAACCTTTGTATGTCTTTCGCGCTGGACTAACATTAGCATCAGTCGTACCCGTTAGGCTGTCGGTATCTATCAAGGTATATAAATCGTTGTTAAGATTCTGTTGATAATGCTCCACAGTATATTTTGTGTTTGTCGCCTGTGTCCACTTTGCATAGAGTATGCTATCCTCTGCTGGCATTTTGGCAGGAACTGTATAAGCCTGTGTGCAATTTTGATCCTTATACCAGCCGCCAAACACATAGCCCATCTTTTGTGGGTTGGAAGGAGCTTTAATTGCAGTGTTGTATGGCAAAGAAATCGCTCCTACTGCACTTCCTCCACTTGTATTGAAGCTTATGGAATAAGCACTTTTTAAATTATCCCAATGCAACAGAATTTTACGCGATATAGGGGTGGAAGTGAAGGCTAAAGGTGCTCCCTTCCAAGTGACAATCATTTCGCCATCCTCTGTAATTTTACTGCCTGGTGTTACAGTTACTGTGTTATTAGCTGGATCATATTTAAAATCACCATTGGTCATCTCGATTGTGAAATCCTTGGAATCATCATAAGTCTTTTGGTCCGTTTCTCCTGTTTTCATGTCCATGTAGCTCATATTAAAGGTATTATCCGGCAATACATAGCTTGTTGTTTTCTTTGCCATAGAAACTTTTGGCGTGTCATCCCCACTGTATGAGAAGTCATATACATTTTGCTGTGATCCAGCAAAAAGAAGCGGCCATTGATTTTCATATAGTGTCGGGTTATATTCAAACGTACCATTGAATAGCTGTGCCTTGAAACTTATCTCAAGGTAAACTCCAAATTCCAAATACAGCGCTCCTGAATATTTAGATGTCTTTCCCGTCGATGCCGTGTACGTAAGTTCATAGTAGAAATATCCCCACAGTTGTACATAAGCACCAACTTCTGCCACAAAGCCTATGCTGTCCAGTTTCAAAGAGAACAATCCCGCACAAACCTCCAGCCGGATACCTGCACGCAAGCCCAGTGTACCCATTACATAGAATGTAAACTGATACTTCTCTTCTACCAGATTTATAGTATCATTACTTCTTTTTTTAGAGAAAATTTGAATGTTAAAAATATATCTCTTTGCGTTTTCGTAATAGAAATCACAACCGAGGGATATATTCATTTTTGCACTTACCACAAAGCTCACCTTTACGCCGCAAACCAATATATGAAACGGATCAACAGAGCTTTCCTGTGAAAAAATTTCTTTCTCAAATAAGTCGATCCAATCACTGTCATTTTCAAGCATTTTGCTGTACTTATCCGCCAATGTACCTGCCACAGTGTCTATACCGTCGCCAACGTACTCATCTTTTTTATCCATAAGCTCTTTTATTTGTTTACCTATGTCTTGAACCTTGCTTTCATCATCCCAGTCCCATTCTGCATCCTTTTCAAATGTACCAATAGTAGCATTTACTCTAATACCCGTATAAGTATAGGCATCGATATTTGCATTTAAGCGATAGTCTGCAATATAAGGAAAAATCCACTTCCATTTCCAAATCGCTCCACCACTGACACCAATCTTGACACGTACTTCTTGCTCAAATGTACCTGATACATGGATAACAATCTCATTATCTTCCCCTGCATCAATAACTATATCACAGCCAACTTCAAGAGCACAGCGCACACCGGACAACCCTGCAAAGTGTTCCAATTTCGTGCCAAGTCTGGCATTAATGGTCTTGTTTTTTACTTCTACTTTACTGCCTGCCATAAGTATGACCTGATCCTCTGAAACCGGCTTTTCATCAGAAATCGAAACATTATAGCTTTTGAGGTCAAAATCGCTGTCTAGATTCTTGAAGCTGTCGGTATCTAATGCCATAGCGGCTAAATATCCAGAGGCCTGGTCCATAAATCCGCTTGCCACCGCCTGCTGCTCAATTTGTGCTTCAAGTGCTGGTACATCAGCATTTGCTAATAGTTTCTCTCCCTCCACGTATTTTTGGTTGTAGAGATCCATAGCGGCTGTAACTTCGTCTTCTTTGGCATCTGTATAAGCAATTATATAGTTATCCCCGGAAGCAGTGACGTCTGTAATTTTACCATACCCGGCATTTGTTGACGATTCATCACCAAGGGTTCCCGTATAGAAAGAAATAAAGTCACCTACATCCGTAGTAGTATTAGCATTAAGACCCATTTGCGAATATTTTATGTCACTATAGTTCATAATGCTTTTATCAACAGTAATGGAATTATTCTTAGTATCTCCGTCGATATCTGCAATATTGCTAACCGGTAGGATATCCGGCGTAAACAGAACCTCCTTGGAGTCTGCATTTTCATATGTATATGTATTATCGCTAATTGCGGTAATAGTAACATATGCAACCGTTCCAGCATCTGTTTCTCCTGTATTCAGGTTACGCTGATCCGGTCTTATACCCTCATAAATAACAACAGTTGAACCAACTTCGATTCCATTTCCACTATATGAAAACGTGCCACTATTTAGATCCACCGTACTCAAATCAGTACCACTATTATTCACACTAGCAAGTGGAACCGAAAGTACTGAGACACTCTCTCCATTTTGTGTCATATTACTTACATCTGATGCTGGAATATAAACCAATCCGCTGTTTAGACCTAAATTCATAACAGTCTGTTTTGCAATGGTAAAAGTATAGATTGTAGTAGATTTGTCTTCACCTGTAAAGGAAAGGTTTTGGTCCTTGAGTGTTAGTTTATAGCTAGCTCCTTCCTCGAAGGCGCCTCCTTGTGCCGAAACGGTAAAGTTTCCTCCAGATCCTGTTACTGCAATGCCTGCAAAATCAGGATTTGTTGGTGATTCAAAGGTAATGGCTGCTTTAATCTGTTCTGCAGTCATATTGCCTGTGGCATCGTCTACTCCAATAGTGAAGTTCTTCACCTGATCCAGTTTACTGATCGATGGAATGCTTTGAGTTTCATTAATGCTGCCAGCAGCATATTTAGCATACAATGTCATATCTGATGTCAGAGTATCACTGTCACTGATTAGTTCTGAAAAATTACTGTCTTTATACCAACCTAAGAATATGTAGTTCATCTTATATGGAGTTGGAAGATTATTCAGTGTAGTTCCTTTTGTTAGAGTCTGGCTATTAATCTGATTTCCGCCATTTGTGTCGAAAGTAAGGTTATATGTAATCGAGGAGCTTTTCCCAGTTTGTACTGTTTTTGATGGAGTTGGGGTTTGGATTGGAGTTGGTGTTGAGGTTTTAATTGGGGTTAAAGTGGGTTGATTATTGATTTTCCAAACCTTCACTGTTTCACTGGTATGCTTACTGAAACTTGCTGCCTCAGCACGAGTTGCATTGGATTCAGGATTGAAATTTCCCTCATCATCTCCTTTAAGGAGTCCTGCATTCCAAAGCTTTAATACCGCATCAAGCGCCCAAGGAGAAATAGTGGATATATCTTTTGGCTGAGATGTTATCTTGGTGTCTGTTTGGTAAGTTATTTTATAACTTTCAAAATAACTTACTGTCAGTGTAGCCATCTGCTCCCTTGTTATAGTTTGGTCGGGTGAAAAACTGCCATTGCCAGTTCCGGCTGTGATACCTCTATCCGCCGCCCATGCCACATAAGGAGCATACCACTTATCCATCGTCACATCTGAAAATGCTGAAGTTTTGTATTTACTTGTATCAACCCCTGCAATTCGTCCTAATACAGTAACATACATGGCACGAGTCATTGTACCCTCTGGTGAAAAGGTATTGGTACTGGTACCACTGAATATGTCACTTCGCTTAGCATACATAACTGCATCATAGAACCAATCTGTTTTACTCACATCCGTAAATGGATTTTGAGTTTCCTGCTGTAAAGACGATACAGACTCATCATCACTTGTTGTAGCGGCAAATAAACTCATTGGTAGCATGGATACCGCCATACAGAGTATAAGTACTAAACTTATAACCCGCCTTAAAATTTTCTCTGTCATATACCTTCCCTCCTGTAATATGGGTTTGTAGGTAATTCATTGCAGCTATTTCAATATTTCATACATAACTTCATTCCATTAACAGCTTTTTCTTTAATATTAAAACAGTAACCCTAAATGAACCCTAAATGAAAAATGCCCTAAAGGAATAATTTCTCATTTAGGGCACTTCTCTCAAAGGCTTAAATTTTGCCAGCTTTATAGTTTTTTAATAGACATGTAAAATTTCACAGAAAAAATTTTTTAACTTTTTAAACCAACTACTCTTTTCTTAGATGTGACTATTCTGTAACTTTCTGTAATTCTATTCTGGTATATATGATAAATGCCAAGTATCCAAAAACATTAAATATGAGGAAAACAAATATCCAACCCGGTTTTAGTCTTTTTTGATGAATGCTCTCCAAGCGTTTCACAAAGCAATTGTTCACTCATTATTATGTAACCTCATATCTTATATCAAGATATGTTTTTAGGTGATGAATATCATATCTACTTTGGCTTATGTTTCAAACGCAAATAAAGTATCCGTTATAGATACAGGCACAAACACAGTTATTGATACTGTCGTTGCTGATGCCTACCCTACAGGCATTGCAATAACGCCAAATGGTAACTTTGTTTATGTAATAAACAATGTTACTAACGATGTTACTGTAATCAATACATGTGATAATACTATCATAGCTAATGTACGTGTTGGCGAATTTCCAATCGCTGTAGCAATCACACCAAATGGAAAATTCGCTTACGTTGCCAACACTTTTTCTAATACCGTATCTGTAATAAATACTATTACACTCGAAATTGTCGCTACCATTCGTGTTGGTAATTTCCCAGAAGGTGTAGAAATCTCCTGCGATATTAATAATGCAACCAGTGGATGTATCGAATCAAGCAATTTATCTTGCAATTGTAAGATATGTTGTACAGTAAAAGTAGCAGGAGTTGTTAAAGCAAAGAAATTGGTACAAATTGAAGTACCAGTTTTAAGAAACTGTGAATCAAAACAATGTTGTCCTTACGAAGGGATACCAGTTGCACCTGGTAAAAGTTATCCTCTACCAATTGAACCTTCTGAAGTAAGTAAGATTAAGTTTGCTGCAAGGACTAACCCTGGTATGACTTCTCGATTTACAGCATTTCTTAATGTTATACCATATACTTTCACAACTGTAACCGAGGAATTAAAACCATTTGAAATAAATCTACCAGGCAACCCATATCCAATTGAAAATATATCACTTAAAAATTTAGGGAAATCAACTATCTATGTTTACAAATTAACTACTGAATAGTTTTCCTGCTCCTTCATTTACTGATAAAGACTAGTCCAATCAGACAGATAGTGATACCAACAACTTTCGTCCAAGTGATTACTTCATGATAAAGAAAATAACCGACGAAAATAAGAGCTATTGCAAGGATTGAACTATAAAGCAATTGACCTGAGTTAATATTCCAGCCGGCTTTATACATGTATATACTGCCGGCTTCCAAACCAACAATGGCTATTCCAAGCACAAAAGCCGTCCAGTTAAGGTGATTATATTCCCGAAGCAAATTCCCGTCTCTATTAAGAACAAAATACATAACTCCTGATGTAATTGCTCCAATAATGTAAGTTATTGTCAAGGAAGCGAGTGGATTAATAGAATCCGGTGTCTGCTTGGAACATATATTATAAAAAATATTTGAAATCACAATCAATGCTATCGGCCAGTATATATTCATTGTTTTCCTCCCTTTAGTGAGTCCAGCTAACAAATTCTGATGGTTCAGTTTTGCATCATATACAATGTTTTCTGATTCATATTAATTTCATACATAGTATGACCTAATTGTAAATAAAAACCGTATGCAAGATTAGCCTCGCATACGGTAGGTACTCATCCGATGAATTCTTTTTACAGATTGTATTGTAGCAAATTTCTATGTGGAGAGTCAAGCTAAAATAATCAACATTCAAATCCGAAATGCCCTTTTCATCCAAATCGTTATCTCCCTAAATCAAAAATAATTCTTCATCAGAACATCAACCCATTCCGGCGTTTTTGCTTCCTGCTTCATGTCATAAACCGGATAATAAGGCTTGATATCTAAGACAGGCGTACCGTCAATTGCATCAAGACCCTTGACCCTTAAAATATTATCCTGAACCGAGACTATTTGTACTGATGTAATTCCTATTGGGTTTGGCCTGTGTTTTGCTCTTTGAGAGAATATTCCTTCAATTGGCATATCGTCACGTCCTTGTGGCCTTCTTTGAAGATCTGTTTCTATACAAAATGAAGACTTATGCATGAAATAAACTATTATAGCATGCGAAAATTCCTCCAGTCCTTTCAATCCCGCGGCAAATTCACTATCAACAATTATTTCCGATTTAACCTCACCCCAGTTATTATCAACACCTTCTATAACCGGAGATTTTACAATACCTATTGATTCTAATTTCAGTTCCATATGTTTCCCTCCATTATCCAAAAAGTAAGGTTTTCGGCGTCCATTTGCTTTACCTGAATATTTGAACACCCTTTTTTGTAAGTGCTTTATGAGTCTCTGCAATCATATTAGCAGAAAAATCTATTCCAATAACCTTACCTGCTTCTCCTACTCTTTCCGAGGCAGGAAATAATGATGCACCTTTTCGGCAAACAATATCCAGAAGTTCAAAATAGCCTGCCCTCGGAATTTTGCCTGAGTAACTATGATATAGTGTTTCTGCATATGAAAAATCCCACTTAAGCTACTCAAAAATTAAGTGAGATTTTTATATGAATTATGAACTTATTTATACAAACCTACATCTACCAAACCATAATGAACTATATCAAAGGTCTGCCCAGCTTCATTATTTAGTTCTACTCTTAGTTTTTCAACACTGGTAATATCTACATCAAAATCAATAGGAAGTACTCCACCTTTCATTACTGCTGATGTATATAAAAGCTTGTTATCACCGTATAGCTTTAAATATCCGTTAGTTTGTGAAGATCGTGTATCATATGAAAGAATAAATTTACCCTTTATTTTTGAGTACTTTTTGTTTATCAAATAATCTGTATAGATCGAACCTGTTCCAATAATTCTGGTATCTGATGCTCTGCTACAGAAGTTGCCTGTAGAATCCTTAAAGCTGTCTTCATCACATACTTCCCATGAGCAAGAATCATTTGTGTAAGAATTAAAATAGTCAACATCATTAAGCCAAACCATGGATTCATCAGTAACTTGGGGCTCACCTATGTAAATACTTTTGGTCTTTCCGTCCCACTTAACTTCCTTGCCTAATGCTTCAGAAACCGCCCTTACAGGTAAATATGTAGTTCCATCGCAAATAAAAGGCTCTACGCTCTTTCCGTTCCCATCTTTAGGACTAATCAACTTATCGTTAACATAAATTTTTATATTATCGTAACTAACCTGAATTGTTTTTAAAACTGATGAAGCATATGAAGTAGTACAGAATATTGCAAAAGTAGCTAAACAAAAGCATACAACTTTTGAGTATTTCCTAAATATCATAATTTGAAATCCCCCTCCGACAATTTTTTTAATTTTACTGGTGAATTTTATCATAAACTATTTATTTTTTCAATGTTATAAATTGCACTAAACAATAATAAGTTCTTAAAAGATGTGAATGCTAAAATATATTAACATTTAGCGATAAATAAGTCTTGACATTTTTCTATCGATTATTGTAAATTCACACCAACTAAACTAATGCCTTCAGTTCTTGAAACATGCCAGTAATTCAATGCTTACCAATGTTTTAGTATATGGTAAGAGTGGACAGCTACTTTTGCCCATAAAAGCAACATTTGACGCTTTCTAAAATAATTTTGTTTCATTATCAAATAACGACAATGGCAACATTTCATAAATATGCCTTAAATTCCGGTATAATTTCACCTCAATAAACATTGAATTCTCTGTGTTGCTAAAGCGCCCTTTTTGTAAATCAAGCTAAATTGTAATCCGTTGACATAGAATTTAATAACTTCTATACTTATAATTGAAAATGCATAGATGTACTTGTATGGAAATTTCAAAAATACGCATGTTATGCATGCGAAAAATTAAAAGGTGACCGTATGATTAAAAAATTTTTAGCATACTTTTTGGTTTTGTTTGTTTTGCTTTTATCGGGTGTGAATGTTATGGCATCCGAAGTAGCAAATCTTGGTTTTGTGGAAACTGATGTAAATTTGTTACCTGATGGTGATGCCATTGTTTCATATACTGTACGGTATAATATAGTGCCGGGTAAAACGATGCGGTCATTTACTTTGGCAGGTTTTGACAGACTTACTCCCATCTTTGACAATGAGAATTCATGGGTAATAACAGACGATAATAAATCCTATGGTATTAATATAAATGATCTTGGCGGCGGCAATTATAAAATAGTTAATGCTAATGAACAGCGCTTAGGTGGAAAACACCTTACATATAAATTACGCTTTGTAGCTGATATGGCTACTGCAGGATATCTTGCCAGAACAACTTCGAATGACGGCATGAAATTAAGGGTGTTTAATTGGGCACCCGTTCAATGGGATGAGCCAATGGATCACTATACTGTGACAATAAATTATCCTTTGGTTTTTCCTAAGGATTCAGGCACAAGAGAAGAGGTAGAACAATATTTACTTAAAAATTATTTTGCAACGGAAAAATGGATGAATGAAAGTTATAGAATTGATTATAGAGTGGAAAAGATAGAGTCAAGTCCGAGAGTACAAGTATTACTTCATAAGGATAAGCCTGAAGCAAAATTTGATTTTAAAATTCAGCAGTACATTGCCGAAGATATTTTTAATCAGATGTCTAATTCTGATAATTCGAATGCTGTAGAATCAAATGATACGGATTATAACAACTACGAGAAAAGCAATAATTATAATGACGATAATGAATGGACTAGAAATTATGAACAACAGGATAAATCAGCAGGCAGGAATGTTTTGTTAATTGCTATGGGTATTTTGTTCTTGCTTACTATTGGAGCAGTCGGCAAAAAGCATAAATCAATGGTAAAAGCTCAAGCTACTTTGGACCAGGTTCAGTGGGCTAGAACGGATTGGGAGCCGCCAAAGCTTGAAATAGCATCTTTTAGAAAAGACGGCACAATTGCTGAGAATTTGGATGAAATAGAGGTGGCTCTTTTCCTTGGAACTCCATATAAAACCATACTTTCTGCTATTTTATCTAAGCTTGTTGCTTTAGGGTATTTGGAAGAAGTTTCACCAGACCCGCTTAGAGTACGTCGTATTGATCAAAATAAACCTTTATCTGATTTAAACGACTATGAACGTTTAATGTATGATGCTTCTGCAGATGGTGAGTTTAGCGGGAGAGAGATAGAGGGTATATTGCAAAAACTTGTGGATAATGTTCAAAAAAAGACCTGGGATTGTGATATAAATGCTACAAGGAAGTATTATGAGGATAAAATGGCAGAAACATATAAGCAGCAAAAATCAACTTCAGTAAATGAAGCTGATAAAATATACAGCGGAGATCATTATTCCAATTACTGGCCTTATTGGTACTTATACTATAATAACACAATATACGACAGATATGAAAATGACTTTAACAGATATGAGGCATCTATGCCTGCAAATCCTGACAATGTGTCATTTAATTCAATTGTAGATTCAAAAGAAGGACAATTTGCATGTCATTCGGCATGTCATGATGCATGTCACTCAGCCTGCCATGATGCGTGTCATTCCGCATGTCATTCCGCATGCCATGACGCATGCCATTCCGCATGTCACTCGGCATGTGTAAGCGGAGGTGCAGATTGAAAAAATACAAATTATCATGGGTTGATGACTTCCTCAATAGAATAAAACCGTATGTATATATGCGGCTTAGTGATAATGTGCTTATTCGTATGCCAAATGAGGCCTTTAAACTTAATCCTACAGGCGCTCGTATAATTGCCTATGTTTTGGAGGGTGGTTCTGTTCAGGATTTTATTAAGGCAAGATCTGATTCGCCTGAAACAGAAGCACAATTAGAGCAGTTTTTTAAAGACTTTTTACGTATGTGGAATAAGGAAGTGTGTGATAACTATACAACTGCGGCTATACACAGGACAGAATTTAGTCTTGGCTATATCAAACTTCCGGTATTGTCTGAAGTTGCACTTACCTACGCGTGTAATATTAAGTGCAAGTTCTGTTATGCAGGATGTACTCAAAAGAAAGATCAGGAGCAGCTTGACACGGAAGGTTTTAAAAAAGTTCTCGATATTATCCGGTATGAAGCAGAGGTACCGAGTGTTTCATTTACAGGAGGAGAACCATCTACTTACAAAGACCTGCCTGAGCTCATAAAATATGCTTCAAAGACAAATAAGATGAGAGTAAATCTCATAACCAACGGCACTCTTATCACTCCCGGCAAAGCAAAAGAGTTTGCCCGCGCAGGTCTTGCATCGGCACAGGTAAGTATTGAATCTCCGTATGCTTCCGAGCATGATGCGATTACAGGGATTCCGGGTTCACATGCTGCTTCAGTAGCTGGACTTAAGGCACTTAAAGATGCAGGGATAACTGTACATCCACACTTTACCATATGCAAGATGAATAAGAGTAGCTTATTGGAATATCCCGCTTTTTGTAAGAGTATCGGAGGAGAGAGATTTTCATCAAACATGGTCATACCGGCCGGACGAGGCGGAGATGATGAATTGACTGTAAGTTACAGTGAAATAGGTGAAATAGTAAAAAGTTTGCAAGCTGCAGCTTCAAAAACAGGAGTTAAATATATGTGGTATTCACCTACGCCTATATGCTTGTTCAACCCTTTAGCGGAAGGACTAGGGAATAGAGGGTGCAGTGCCTGTGAAGGACTGCTTTCTATAGATCCGAAAGGTAATATATTGCCTTGTTCAAGCTGGCCGGAGCCTATTGGCAACATTTTAGAAGAGGGTTTTGAATCGGTATGGTCCAAAAAGAGAAGTGAGTGGATTCGAGGGAAGGGAGCTGCACCTGAGGAGTGTAAGCAATGCAGACATTTTGCAGCTTGTCAGGGAGCTTGCCCTCTATATTTTAAAGTGCATGGTTGTGCAGAACTACATTCTGCATGGGAATCTATGGGGTTGTCAAAGGGAGGAGCATAATATGAATAACTGGATTCGAATACCGGGTTTTCCACCGCCCGAAAAACAGAGCAGTGTCAGGTTTTATGTGTTTAAAAGTCTCTCTTATTCTACTAGGATGATGCTATATTTACTACTTATAGCTGCAGGTTTTTTATTTCAAGTTTTAATGCTTAAGGTTTGGCCGGGAGCTGTTTTTTTAATTTGTGCCACTGTACTGAACTTAGTCCGGGGCTATGACAGCCGCGTAAGATTAAATGCTTTTCATATTGACAGCAACTGGACACAGGTTGATATGGAGAGGATTCATCAGATTGAAGAGCTTGATAGTAAAACAACAAAATGGGATAAAGATATACTTGATATAAGCAACGGAAGAGGCTCTTATATGTTTGTATTTATAGTTATGGTGATTATAATAACAGCTAGCCTTTTTGGAAGTAGTCCAGCTTATGGAACAGTAGTGAAAATTATTATAACAGATATAATAATTCTTATACTGCCTTTGTGGTTTAATGGAATACGGAGAATACTCAAACAGGGCAATTTAGGTATTAAAGTAGATATAATAAGTAAAATGGAAAAAGCTTTTCAGACTATAAAGAAAGCCGGAGAGAATTTTAAACCAGCACTAATGCTTTCGAGAGATAAGAATGGGAATAGTGTTCCGAAAGATGCCAGATTTACTATTACATTTGACAATATGCCAGCAGATTTTTATGGCATTCAGGCACATGTTAACATAAATTTGATACAGGGCGCAAGTTATCCCTATTTTTACTGTGTAATAGCCGCTAAAACAGGTTTTGGGTTGGAAAAATATAAAAGTCAAATCCCAGTTCCCCAAAATGTTGTTGTAAGTTTTGAAAAGGGTACTGCTGAGGTAATTGTTATTAGACAATATACAACAAATACATCAGGATATCATACAAAGATAAATGACTGCAGTAGAATAATGGATACAGCTGTGAAAGCTGCCAGAATAATTCTTGGTGATAAGCAGCAATAAGGCAGTTGTTAAGGTTAATTATATTTGATCAACTGCTCATAAAATTGCTTTTTAAATTAACTTTGTGGAAAACCTGTTGATAATATGTGTGTAAATTGTGGATAAGTTTTCTGCATACTAAGGAATCAAATTTTTCGTTATTCAGAGTAGGAATATGTTCCAGAACTAAAAAGAAAGCCCGGTCCACCGTTTTATAGGTATTCCGGGCTGGTTTTGCAATCAATTATTATTTGTATTCTGATCGCTGGTATTTTTAGTTAAATGTATGATTGCATCAGGTTTGGATGAAGGACCTATAGAACCAAAATATATTTCCACATCTTTTGTTTCCTCAGAGCCTGTATCAATTGGAGTTATGTAGAATCCTTCCTTTGGATTATCATCTCCAGTTGGTGTAAATATATTACTTCCCACAATTCTCCAGAAGTAACCAAAATCTATTTTTTCATAATCTACACCGTTTTCTGCACTCCCTGATAAGCTAAAGTAAGTTTTTGCCCAACCGTCTGCATATAAAGGTCCATGACACTCAGTTACAGCTGAGACCCAAATTTTATTCGATGAAGATTTTTCAACAGTAATTTCAACTCCAGGATTTTTTTTGACATCTATACCGCCAACTTTGTAAACCGTAACCATACCAGTTCCGGGAGTAGGTGTAGCAGGCGTAGATGTAGGAGGTATTGGAGTGCTTGGGATTATATTATTAGAAGATTTCGGAAAATCAGATATCATACCAAGTAAATATTTTCTTACATATGCAAAGTCAATAGCATTAATTTGTTTGCTGTCATCTACATCAGCACAATAAAATCCTGATTCAACAGGAAACCTATCAATCAGACCCATTATATATTTTCTCATAAGCATAAAGTCAAGAGAATTGACTTTATTATTTCCATCAAGGTCACCAACTATAGCATTACCGCTATCTCTTGCTCTTAAATTACTTAGTAGTTCAATATCTCTATTCCCTTTATACGCTTTGATACTTGCACTGGCAGCAATATCAGAAGATTGTGTCAGTGGAACTACTCCTTCAAATTCTACAATTTGATCAGTATTACCTGTTATACTAGGCGAGTATTCATATGTTTTTGTATTACCATTGTTTGTGATACCAAGAGTAATACCGGTTGCATCGATTTTTGCTCTTAGGTGAGTTTGTGCTATAAAGGATGCGCCGTTATCACCGGGCACAAAATCTTTCAAATACCATTCATTGTATATATAGGCATTAATGCTTTCCTGCTCGCCCATTTCATCGTATTCAGCAAGAAGATTTTGCTTTAGTAATGCTAAATCTCTAGAGTTTATAATTCCATCAGAATCTTGATCTATTAAGTTGTTGGCATTTTTAAGAAAGTCTGTATTTAACTTTCCCTTTCCTATTTTGACTCTTACAGTTTTATCACCTTTTTTAGCATTAACGTATGCACCAAAATTTATTGTATCGGATTCTCCAGAGCTAAAACCAGTCAAAACTATTTTAACTTCCTGATCGAAATTTCCATTGTCATCAATTTCTATATTCTCAGTTAATGAAGGAAACTCAGCACTCTCAACAATAAGACTATCAGCATCTGTATTTCCTGTAATATGTACGTTTGCATATACCTGAATATAAGTTACGTCCGGTGGTATGAGCATATGCTGAATAGCTAGTTCAAAACTAGGCTGCCAGTCATCGTTTAAATTTAAAACTACGTCTCCTGAAATACATGTATTGTATTCAGGGTCGGTCTGTTCAGCAAAAACATTAATACTTCCAAACATCATAACAAAAAATACTATAGCTATAAGAAGTTTTTTCAACCTTATTCCCCCCAAAATTTATATTTTTTGTGCAGAAAAATTACATTTCATTTTAAAGGATCAGAACTTCACCTCCCCAAGCAAGACTTCACATAAATCCCAGCTAAATTATTATTTGGTTTATACCCCCTCCTTAAAAAGTCTTTTGAATTACTATATCTAAATAATACCATATAAAATAAGAATAATCACACTATAAAGCAAATCTATTTTAGTTATGTTCACTATGGTTATGGTGCAATCATTTTAAAATTCGCCGACAATAAAATTTCTGGAATAGCTAGTGCTTTTTAACATTACTAATTTCTAGTCTTTCATAATGTTAAAAATGCACTTTTAAGTAATGAGGAAAATATAATTTCCACTTTTCACGCGGCCTGTTTGGCATAAAATAAGGCCTTATGTGAAAAGTGGAAGTTATTTTATAGATAGCATAACATTTAAATTTTCTCTATTGTGAATCTACCAAATTCCCTGTTCTTTACAAGACTTCTCAAAAAGCCTTATCCATCTCTTCTATTGAAGCATAGTTACTTTCCTTCCACCCTCTGTGCACAGACGCTCCCATAGCTTCAAGACCAATTATCATTCACTTTCCATCATCCTTTTCCAGTGTGCCACAGAATTTTGATAAGTCTATTCTGAAGTAGTAATATTTTTCCCACTTGACTTTTCTACCGATTTGAATATGGTTTGTTCCTCCTCGGTTTTAACATCATAATTGACAATTTCAAACTCCCCTGCATTTTGCTCAGTAATATTGTTTTTATCAGCACCCTCAGGTAATATCATTTTTATTGTTGCTATTCTTGATTCATCAATCCAATATGCACGGAAGGAAAGAAAATCATCTGAATTTATTTCTCCCTGGTCCTCTGTACTCATGTAAGCACACCCATTCTTCCAGCTAAAAATCATATTTTTCCCACTGGAATCTAATCGGAAGCCCCAGGAGTTTTCATCATAATATTTACTGTCAAATTGATTTAATATCCCTTCTTTAGTATCATATACTCTAAATTTATCAGGGCTGTTAAAAACTAAAAACCTAAAATCTTCTAAGTACACATTATCTCCAACTTGAGCACTCTGATCATCTGAGGCCTCTTCAAATGTGCCTCCCTTTTTATCAAAGTGATATTTTTTCAAAACGCCATCTTTCAAAGCCACAGAAAAATTATCCTTGGAATTTATAAAAAGTGGATTAAAGTCAACATTTATTTTTACACCAATCTCATAAGTGTCTTTTTTTAAGAAATATATATTTCCATCTGAATAAAATGATACCTCTCCCTCATCTGATACAAATATTTTTTCAATATTAAATGCTGTATTCTCTATTTCATAGAATTTTTTATTAGTAGCATTAAAAAGTTTTATGTTTGAATTTGCATTTTTGTTAGCATAAACATAAAATCGTCCGTTAAAAGACCAATTATCAATTATATTTTTAAAATTCCCCTTTTCGATGATATGATATTTGCCAGTGTCTGTTTCCAGCATATATATATTAGAATCAAGCTGGTAATCTTCACTTTCATAAAGACAATTTCCTATAACTACATAATTACCATTCGAATTGAATCTGAAATCGCTTACCACTGAGCCTTGAACATGGTCTGCATTCATGTTTTTCAGGTCTGCAACTTTATATATTGATCCATTTTTGTAGCCAACCAAGGCTGCATAACTTTTAAAAAATATTTTTTCTCTACTTCCATAAGAAATAGTCCAAGGGGCTACCCCAAGTCCATCTTTGTTTAAATCCTCAACTAACTTTTGCCCTGTGATCTCTGAAGTCTTGTTGTCAACCTGTTCAATTTGGATCTCTGATAAGGAAGACTCTATCTTAACTCTATCACTTTTATTTAATATATTCCCAACTGCACTCTTAACAGCCTCCCTAAAAGGATTGCAAAAGAACATCATAGCTATTATTAATACAATACCCAGAGCAGGAACAAATCCTTTTAGTAAAGGCTTCATATTAAAACCATGTACCAACTTATGCCTTTGTTTGTATTTATTAGTATTAATTTTAGAAAGAATACTTTCAATCGGAATCTCTTTAATCTCTGTCTCCTCTTTAGCAAAGTCTAAAAAGATCTTATCTTTTCTAATCATATCCTTGCAAATTTTGCAATTTTCAAGATGGTTTTCAAACTCAGCTTTATCTTCCATACATAACAAACCATCATTATACTTTTGAATATAGTATCCATCATATTTGCACTTCATAATACTCATCCTCCCCAAAACTTTTACCATGCAATTCACTAAGCCTTTTTCTTGCCCTCAATATTCTCATTTTTACCGATTCAGGCGACTTCTTAAATATTTCTCCAATCTCTTTAAAGGAAAGTTCATGGCAATATTTCAAGATAATCATTGCCTTAATATCTTTATCCATTGATTTAAACATTTTTTGTATAAGATCTTTATAGTACAGATTTTCAAGATACCTATCCGGCTCAAAATCACTTGCTTTTAAAATAAAATCATCCAAATCCTCTGTTCTTAGAAGTTTCTTTTTCTTAGAATCCTTGAAAGTATTTATGGCAACTCTGAATATCCAAGTTGAAAACTCCCAATTATCACTATATTTATGCAGGTTATTATAGACCTTTATAAATATTTCCTGAGCCAAATCTTTTGCATCCTCAGTATTAACACCCATTTTAATAATAAATGAAGTAATCTTTGGATAATACTTATTCACCAGATTTGGAAACAGCTCAGTGTTTCCTTCTATGATCTGTTTTACAATTATTTTGTCAGTATCCATTTCTTCTCTCCTCATTTACCTATGGCCCATAGTACATTTTTGCTTCTATATATTCTTATACGACAAAGCTATGTTAAAAAGTAACACTATAATTTAAAAAGTACCAACTTTTATTTTACCTATTTTATATGGATTTGAGTATGTGTAATTTAATAGTGTTATTAGAGTATTCCATGCCTAAGAAAGTAAAACCATCCTAATTTCCTTATTTGATAGGAATTTGATTTTAATATAATTTAAATTTAGGATCTGAATATTGGGGTAATGCTCGTACTATCCAAAACAAAAAAACCCAAACTGCTTTCGCAATTTAAGCTTTTTCTTTTGTCTAAAATGAGCGTCATTTATACAATTTAATTTATCCTGGTTCGTTGCACCCGAGTGGGCATTATTTTTTCGAAGGGGCCTACCCTTAGTTTCTTTATCAACATAGACACTAAAACCTACGAAAGCGTCCTCATGATTATCAACTCCGTATGCTATCCCAGATAGGTTGCGGGTTTTATAGGGAATAGTTACAAGACAATCATCAGTACTCCAAATATTTGTATTCAGATCAACTCTGTGCCTCCATATTTTCAATTATTTCATTACGCAAATGATCAAGATCATTCAAAGCATTAGGAAAGTAGAAAGAAAACATTGAATATTATCATAAATTTTAATATCGTCATCCTCTAACGGTTTTTTAGACATAACCTCATCTCCTTAAAATTTATATTTGTTTTACTTTACTATATGAATTATTATTTAACATTGTGTAACGTATTATTTTAATTTAATTATCTGTTTTGCTAAACTATGATATACTGATACTATAGATCTAAGTTTTACTACAAAATATAAAGCTCTTTGATTAGAGGTAAACCATTATGGACGAACAATATTACGAAAAACTACTAAATATAAAAACATCAGGAGAACAAAAAATCTTTAATGATTCAAGTCACTATTACAGATACGAACCAACATCCTACTATTCATTAGAAACATTGTCAAAGCACTATAAATTTACAGCAGAAGATAGTATAGTTGACTTTGGTTGTGGCAAAGGGAGGTTTAACTTTTATATAAATCACTTTTTTGGTTCCTCTGTTAAAGGGATAGAAATGAATAACTTCTTCTACAAGGAAGCTATTGAAAATAAAAAAAGCTATTTTCAGACAAATAAAAGCAAAAAGGATAATATTAATTTCTTAAACTGCTTTGCAGAAAGATATAATATTGATCCATCAGATAATAAATTCTACTTCTTTAATCCATTCTCTATGCAAATATTTGCAAAGGTAATAAAAAATATTTTAGTTTCAACGGAAGTGTATGAAAGGACAGTAGATGTTATACTATATTATCCATCAAGTGATTATATTTATTTTCTGAATACCAACTCCACCTTCTTACTTATAGATGAGATAAAAGTACCTAATATGTACGATAATGATCCCCGTCACTGTTTTTTAATTTATAGAGCAGGATATTATCAGTAACTTTCAGAAAGCGATAAGTATCACCTATAACGCTTTATTCATAGTTACTCACGGAATTGATAATGTCATTTGAATACACCAAAAGAAAGTTGCTCTTTTTGAAAATAATATCTATCGATTCATTTGAAAAATAAATTTTATTCTGAATATATTAACTACAAGGGTAGAATTTACTTAAAAACAGTTATAATAGCCTTCCCTCGAGCATAACCGCCACTAAGACACCTCACTGCTTCAGCGATTTCATGAAGCTGATAGTGCCTATCTATAACAGGCTTAACCTTACCGCTTGCAACTAACTCCATAACGAACTCCAAATCTTTTCTGTTTGGCTTTGCGACCAATGTGCATACCTTTTTATTGCCAATCGACATGAATGTGCCAGACACCAAGGATTTAAGCACCTGTAACAAAGCACCACCTACAACAACGCAAGCTCCACTTTTTACCACCAAACGTTTGTATGCCGTTAAAAATGGCTTCAGTTTATCGCTAGAACAAGGTTATATCTCTCACTTTCCCTAGTAAAGTCAATATCTTTATAGTTTATTACATGATTTGCTCCGAGTGAACTAACCAAGTCAACATTATTTCCACTACATACAGCAGTAACCTCTGCTCCAATTTAATAAACTACCCTTGCAGCTTCTAAACTATTCCATACAAGCTTTCCAGTATTTTTTGGCCTGTTGAGGTCTTAAAATACTTTTCTTTAATACTTTTAATAACTTCTGTTTCCAGTTTTTCTTCCTCAATATTGACCAAAAAATCCGCCTCAACCAGTATTTGAAAATCCATACCGTCAATTTTTTGATAGCTGTGATGATTTCCAATAAGGTGACACACTCTTTTTATAATGGTTTCTTCTATTTCATCAGAAGGAATTAACTCTACTGCTATAGCCGGTCCCTCCATTTCCTGATACTTGCCAGCCGACGAATTATACTTTCTTTCCGCTTCTTTTATGCCAATATCATGGAGAATGGCAGCCAATTCAACAACTACTCTATGTTTATCAGAAATCTGTTCATTTCCGCTTATAGCCTTTGCATAACCATATACTTTAAGAGCATGGTTTATTCTTTTCACATCATCACCAAAATAATATATCATTTTATTCAGCACCTTTGATATCACCATAACGCATCCTACCCCCTTCATTAGCTGGTATCAGGTATTCTAATTCAATCAAGCATTTTCATTTATATTAATTCATTCTAATAATTCTCAACTCAGTTTAACCATTATCTCCCTGAAGCTCTCCAAAGCTGCTTCAATATTCTCCACAATATCGTTTGCCAGTTCATCAGGGTCAGGTAGATTATCCAGATCAGCAAGGCTCTTGTCCTTTATCCAGGTGATATCAAGGCTTGTCTTATCCCTGTTTACAATATCCTCATAAGAAAATCTTCTCCATCTGCCTTCCGGATTTGTATCAGGCTTCCATGTTTCCTCTCTATCATGCCTGTTTTCTGGGTTATAGCACTTTATAAATTCATCCAGGTCATCAACCTTTAAAGGATTCTTTTTTAATGTAAAATGAATATTAGTTCTAAAGTCATAAATCCAAACTTCCTTTGTCCAAGGGTCTTTACTGGCTGGCTTGTTATCAAAGAAAATAACATTAGCCTTAACACCTGGTTTGTAGAATATTCCGGTTGGAAGCCTTAATATTGTGTGGAGCTCTGTAGTTTCAAGGAGTTTTTTTCTGACTGTCTCCCCAGCTCCGCCTTCAAAGAGCACATTGTCCGGTAATACAACAGCAGCTCTTCCATCAGATTTTAAGAGGGTACGAATATGCTGCACAAAATTTAGTTGCTTATTGCTTGTGGTAGCCCAGAAGTCCTGGCGATTGTAAGTCAGGTCATCAGTCTCCTGTTCTCCCTCTTCATTTGTAAAAGTCATGCTGCTTTTTTTACCAAAAGGCGGATTAGTGAGGACATAATCAACACGAAGTCCAGTATCCGCTATGAGTGAGTCTGCAGAAGAAATAAAGTTATCGCTGTCAATATCACCTATGTTATGCAAGAACATATTCATAAGAGCCAATCTTCTCGTATTTGCAACTATTTCATTACCGAAGAAGGTTTTATATTTCAGGAAATGCTTCTGCTCTTTATCCAAAGAATAGTTTTGCACAATATAGTCATAAGCTGCAAGCAAGAATCCTCCTGTTCCGCAGGCGGGGTCGGATATTGTCTTCATTGGCTCAGGTCTTAGGCACTTGACAATGCCTTTTATAAGTGGTCTTGGTGTAAAATACTGACCTGCACCGCTTTTTACGTCCTCCGCGTTTTTTTCCAAAAGCCCTTCATAAATCTGTCCCTTGATATCAGCCCCCATGGTGCTCCACTGCTCTTTATCAATCATATCTATGAGCTTTGAAAGCTTTGCCGGGTCCTGAATCTTGTTTTGTGATTTTGTAAAAATCTGCCCCAGTATTCCCTTGTTTTTCCCAAGCTCACGTAAAAGTTCATTATAGTGAACCTCAAGCTCTGCACCCTTAACCTCGGTAAGGCTGTCCCAGTTGTACTTTTCAGGTATGGGTAATGTCCTGTTGTAAGGCGGCTTTGAAAACTCATATGCCATTTTTAAAAACAGAAGATATGTAAGCTGTTCCAAGTAATCTCCATAGCCAACTCCATCATCCCTTAAGGTATTGCAAAAGCTCCATATTTTAGACACAACACTTGATGTGTTATTTTCACTCATTAGTCTCTCCCCCTGCCAAACTTGTAAAATTCTCTTCAATTTCTTCTATCGTAGGTAAGCTGCTCTTTAATTCTTCGGGAATTTCCTGCAGCAGCTTATATTCACTTACTCCCATTGGTTTTGTCATATCTTTTAACGCATATTCTGCAACCAGCTTATTCTTTTCCTTGCACAGGATTATTCCTATGGAAGGATTGTCATGATCTGTTTTTAATTTATTGTCAACAGCCGAAAGATAGAAATTAAGTTTACCTGCATATTCAGGCTTGAACTTTCCTGTCTTAAGCTCTATAACGACATAACATCTTAGCTTCGTATGGTAAAACAGCAAATCTATATAGAAATCTTCTCCACCAACTTCCAGGTGATATTGGTTTCCAATGAAAGCAAACCCTGTTCCAAGTTCTAAAAGAAATTTGGTAATCTTCTGAACCAATTGTCTTTCAATGTCCCTTTCATCCATTCCTTCCCTGAAGGATATGAAGTCAAAAATGTATGGGTCTTTTAAAGTTTCTGCTGCCAATTCACTTTGATTGGCTGGCATCAACGATTTAAAGTTTGTAGTTTTTTCAGCCACAGCCTGTCTTTGATATAGATTGGTTTCTATTTGATGAACCATTACATCACGCGACCAGCCATTTTCTATAACCTTTTGAATATACCAAGTTCTTTCTTTTGTATTTTCAACCTTTTCAAGCAATGTTATATTGTGATACCATGTAATTTGTGCAAGCACCTCTTGCACAAATTCTATTTCTTTATATTCCTCAGCGAACTTTCTCATATACTTTAAGTTTCTTGCTGAAAACCCCTTTAAATCTGGAAACTCAGAAGCTAAATCCTTTGCAAGCCTATCAATGATCTTGCTACCCCAACCTTCAATATTCTGATGCTTTAAAATTATATTACCTATATTCCAGTAACGAGTTATAAACTCTTTATTTGCGGCAAGAACAGCTCTATACCTGCCTTCTCTTATTTCAGATCTTATTTCCATAAGGATATTGGTATATTGGCTAAGTTCACTCATTTGACTGCTCCTTTAGCTTTTTTCTTTGTAGGTTTGGGAGTAGAATTTTGATTTTCTAACCGTATCCGCTCTAGAAGTTTTTCAGCAGGTTCGTCATTGGGGTCTTGGGGTACAAGCTTGCCTTCAAAGGCTTTTTTAAGGATGCTTTGACGAAGTGCTTCCGCTTGTGCCAAGCTCTTCTCTATAGCCTCTTCCATTTTGTCACAGACAGATAAGCGGGATTCAATTTCTTGGACTATTTTTTGTGCTACATGAACTTCTGGATAAGGAATTAAAACATCTCTAATGTCATCTAAACCAAGCCCCTTTTTAGTCGCACCTCTTTGATACTCTAATAGTCTTCTTCTGCCAGTTTCACTTTTTAGATACCAAGCTACAAACTTACTATATCTTGAATCATTTAATCGTACTACCGCAATATGCTGATTGATGTATGCTTCTCCAAAATTACTTGGTACAAGTCCAATGCTACCCAAATCAGCAGTTATAGATATCAGCAAATCTCCTTCTTGAAGTCTGCTTCTCAGTCCTTCTGCTTTCTCTGGCAATCTAACATACTGAACTTCCGACAGATCAATATCAATACCAACTCTAGTTAAATTCCCAATTCTTATAAATTTTGCCCCTTTGTCCGAATAGTACTGTGCCCAACCTCTTGAGCCACTTGTTATCAGAGATGATATTGACCTAACACTTTTTTCATTTTGTATACACATTTCTCCATCAAATGCCCATTTCAAAACAGCCTGACGATAAACCTTCAACTGCTGCTGTGCTGTTTTCAAGCTTTCCACACCTTTGTCAAGTTCGCTGAAAAGCTCCTCAATTTTGGATACTATGCGGTGTTGTTCTGATAAAGGCGGAATAAATATCTCTAAATTCTTTAAATCTTCTAGAGAAATGTTATTCATAGCACCTCCACGTGCCATTGATTTAGTTTTTGAGGCTACAAAAGACTCAAGCTGTAAAACTAAAAAACTTGGAAGTGTTATTCTTTTAACACCTTTTATTATTGCTAGTGCCTGATTTGTATTAGCTGGTAAATACTCTTTCCTTACAATGCATGTCTTACCAATTGTCCCAGCAATTGAAAACAATATATCATTTTCCTCAAGTATTGATTTCTTTTGACATAAATGTGCCTCCTCTGAAATATAGTCACTTATGCTGTATAAATCAACTCTCCCGAAGGAAACATTCTCAACTTTTATAAAATTAATACCTTCTTTGAGAAAATTATAGCCATAGGATGTAGGAGTAGCTCCCTTTGTTATTCTAGTAGCAACTTCCATCATTTTTTCAGAAACCCAACCTCTAGGCAAATCCTTTATTTCATTCATTCCTTTACGCCACCAATCCTTCATTCAACTCATCTATAATCTCATCCGTCTTATCTCCAAACAACTGCCACATCTTGCCCAAACCACCCTTTGCATCAAAGGGTGAATAGTCCAAATCATCCTTATCCAGATGAAATGACATGGCAATGTGATCCTTAATCATCCTGAGCCACTCCATCTGCTCTGGAGTAAACTTTAAAGCTCCTGCCTGCTTTTTAAACACCCAATCCTGGAAGTTCTTATCCACTGTTTTATCATACGGAGCCAATGCATCATCAATCCCAATTACCCTTCTCACCAAAGAAACCAGTGCAACAAGCTCATTCTTGGGATTACCACAATTCACATTGTCAAGCTGCTCATAGGCTTGCCATACACTAAACGGAGCTAGGGCAGGTTTTTCCAGCTTCAGATTTTCCAGCAGGTCCTTGATCATGGAATAGGTCAATTCCCTTCTTCGGTATGGTTGTCCGTAAAAAATCTGAAGTGCTATAATTTCATCTTTATGTTTCTCTATGTACGCCTTAAAATCTTCAACAATTTCTGTTGCTTTCTCCTTCGCCTTTGAATCCCATCCGGCAAACTCAACGACATCAGGATTAATTATATCAATTATCTGCTCATGAGCTTTTCTAACATTTTCAATATATGTATTCAATTCGCCTGTAAATGCCCTTGCAGCATCTTTTATAAGTTCCTGCTGAGCTTCCTCAAGTTGTGATGGCTCTGGAACATTTTCAGTGAAAATACCAAACTTTTTTCTTGCAGCAACATCAATTATATCAGGATCATAAGCATCCAGCAAAGCCTTAGTCACCTGTTTCAAACTTTTCCCTTGAGATTTCTCTCGGAATTGTTCCTTTTCCTTATCTGTCATCTGCTTTTCAAGCCTTATAAGTCTGTTTGCCAAGCTGGTATAAAGGTCTTCATCCCTAGCACCAACCGCAACAGCCCTCAAAAGGTCTTTCAAAGGAACTCCTGGTTTTCGCTCCAATGGCCTGCTGTCTGTCTTCAACGACTTTGTAACGCCGATTGCATCAATAATTACAAAATGGTCCTTTGTATATTGAGCCGAAGGAGTAACCTTCTTCAAGTCATCTAACGAAATGGTTCTCGTTCCTCTGCCCTTCATTTGTTCGAAATAATTCCTGCTCTTAACATCCCTCATAAATATGAGACATTCCAAAGGCTTCACATCAGTACCTGTTGCAATCATATCCACAGTAACTGCGATTCTTGGGTTATAGTCATTCCTAAACTGTGACAGCACAGATTTGGGATCTTCATCTGAATTATATGTAATCTTTTTACAAAAGGCATTTCCCTCATTAAATTCTTCCCTGACAATGTTTATAATATCATCCGCATGGCTGTCTGTCTTTGCAAATATAAGTGTCTTTGGCACTTCGGTACGATGTGGAAAAATTTCAGGAAGCTTCTCCTTAAAGGTTCTAATAATGGCCCGTATCTGATTGGGATTTACCACCTCATCGTCCAGCTTTTTAGCTGAATATGTTACATCCTCATCCAACTGCTCCCATCGCTTACGTCTTGTGAGCTTTTCTCTTTTGTCAACAAACTCACCTTTCCAAATGGCTGCACCCCTCTTAGTAATCTTCGTTTCAATGACATATACATTATGTCCAACATTAACACCATCAATTACAGCTTCCTCATGGGTATATTCACTCACAATATTTTGATTAAAAAACCCAAATGTCCTTTTATCAGGAGTTGCTGTAAGTCCTATCAAAAAACCGTCAAAATACTCTAAAACCTGTTTCCAAAGATTATAAATACTTCTATGACATTCATCTATAATTATAAAATCAAAAAACTCTATTGGAACTTTTTCATTATATATAACGGGTAGAGGTTCACGCTTTTCCCATTTTATTTCACCTGGGTTACATTCCTCAGCATCTTCTTCAAGCTCTTCTCCCTTAAGAATGGAATACATCCTCTGAATGGTACTGATACACACCTGACTATCAGTAGCTATATAGCTTGACTTTAGACGCTGGACATTATATAGCTCGGTAAATTTCCTATTATCATCGTTTGGTAAATAGGATAAAAACTCTTGCTCAGCCTGCTCTCCAAGGTTTTTAGTATCAACTAGAAATAGAATTCTTTTTGCATTGGCGTATCTTAAAAGCCTATATATAAAGGTTATGGCTGTAAATGTTTTACCTGATCCTGTTGCCATCTGTATAAGAGCCCTTGGTCTATTGTCTTTAAAAGATTTCTCAAGCTTTTTTATTGCTCTTATCTGACAATCACGGAGTCCTTCCTCAGGTAATACCTTGATATCAAGCAATCTTCCCCTTAATGGTTTCGCGTTCTTAAGCATATCCCGTAAAGTTTCCGGTCTATAAAATGTAAAAACCTCTTTTGCCCTTGGCTTTGGATCCCGGTAATCTGTAAAATGTGTTATTGTACCTGTACTTTCATAAACAAAAGGCAGCGGGTCATTTTTTAGGTATTTTAGCTTGCTGACTGCATATTCTAAAGACTGTTCCTCAACTGTAGTAATACGATGTCCTTCTTCTTCCTTCTTAGCTTCAATAACCCCTACAGGCTTTTGTTCAATAAACAAAATATAGTCAGCTATACCTGCATCTGTTTGATACTCCCGAACAGCTACTCCAGTGCCTGCGTACAGGTTAATCTGATTTTTGCTTTGAATAATCCATCCACAGCTAATTAGCTGTTTATCTATATTATCTCTGGCTCTTTGCTCCGGATTTTGATTCATCAAATCACCCCTAATTTTGAAATACTAAAATGATATGGTAATTATCAATCAAACTTGTATTGTAGCCATTCCTATACTTTCCACATTATCTCAACACTATTTTATTTGTTTTATGGTTAATATACAATATGTTTCAGTTGTTTTTCTTATTGCTTTCTGATTTTGTAAAGTAAGACTCAATAAAACAGCTACTTTGGGCTTAAAAGCTCCTTTAAGAATTTATTTCACTGGGAGCAGCTTGTGAAGAATGTTAAAGACATACTCAAGGTACAAATCAGAAGGCTTTCACTGGGTGAAAGAATCAAAATGGAGTTCAGTGCTCATGAATGGATGCAGATCGAGCAGTTGATAAATTAGCATTCCTATCCACTTATCTGGATTTTTTCCATCAGAAGCAAACACTTTTCTTTTTTAATCACTTTTGACGGAATCATTTGTATTGAGTCCTTGTAAATCTTCGCAATGAATTTTCCGATAATATGAAGTGAATAGTTCAGTAGTCAAGTTGCAGTCAAATAAGTACTTATTATTACTTTTTTCATATTCTAAAGGTCAATTGTGATCCTAGTAATCAATTTAATAAGGATTTTTGAAATTTAAATTGAAATTCATGCATAGCTTAATTGCGGGAAATGATTATGTAAAATCATTAATCAAAGGGATTAATTCTCAAAATATAGAAGAAAGGGAGTCAGAAGATTTTATGAAGCAAAAAATTAAAAGTCTTTTAAATAAAAAAACAAGCAACATAACAGCAAACGTGTTATTACTTTCATTACTGATAAACCTAATGTCCGCTATGGTTTTGCCAGCTTATGCAGTCAGTACTCCTACCGTGGACAGCTATATTAATTTCGGAAGCACAAATAGTCTTCCAATTAAATGGAGAGTTTTATCGGTTAATCAAAATATGGTAACGTTATATGCAGTTACATCTGTTGGCGATCAAGTAATGGGACAAGCAAATTGGATGGATTCAACTTTGAGGTCATGGCTTAATGGAGAATTTTATAATTCTGCATTTTCTGATAATGAAAAGAATGTAATACAAACATCCTCAATAACAACTGATGTTAATGGAACCTCAGTGAACACAACGGATAAGGTGTATATTCCTTCTACTTTAGATGTTTGTGGAAGCAACAGCGCAAATGGAGCAACCGTTCCAGTTACATTTCAAGTAGGTTCCCAATATTTTAGAAATTCAGGTATGTGGGGCAGCACTTTGCTGCCGTACTTTTCTGATAATAGCAAAATATGGTTCCACGACACTTATGCTACTCAAAAGCTTACTACTTATCCCATGATTCAGGTTAATTGCAGCTCTATGGTGCTTCAAGGAGATGGTTCAGAAGTAAGCCCCTATTATGTTACATTTGTTCCGACAGTGGAAAGTATCTCATCTCCGTCTTCCGTATATTCAGAAAGCTTATTATCCTTGACTACGCCAACGGTTAGTGATAACGGAAATGCTATTACATCACAAGGATGGCAATTGAGTTCCACTGACAGAACAACATGGACCGATTTTGATCCTGGCACACAGATATTTAGTGCTTCCCAAAACGGGTATTATATTAGATATTATGCTACAAATTCTTTGGGAACTGGGTATTCTAACGAGGTTACTATCACTGTCAATAAGTACGAAACTTCACTTGCGTTGTCTGTAAACCCTGTCTCACCTTCGGACTATCCAGCTGAAATAGAGTTAACAGCTACTCTTTCTAATGCGGACAGTCTTTCTAATAAGGCAATAGACTTTTACCTTGGAGATACAAAGCTTAATACAGCTGCTATTATGACTGATTCAAACGGAAAAGCTACTTATACATATACCTCAGCACAGGCAGCAAGCTATGTATTTAGTGCACACTACGCAGGAGACAATAAAAATAATGAAGCCTCATCAAATGACTTAAACTATACAATAAACAAAGGCACCCAAAGTGCTATTACTATAATTGATGCACCCATAACTAAAAATTTTGGTGATTCAAACTTTACACTGACCGCTTCGGGGGGAGCTGGTACAGGTGACTATAAATGGAGCATTAATAATGAGAAGAAATATAATGGAACGCCTGCAGTATCAGGTAGTATTGCAACCATTACTTCTGGTGGTATTGTTACTATAAATGGGGCAGGCTCGTTTACTATCAATGTATATCGCCAAGGTGATAATAACTATAACGACAGTGATGTAGTCACTACAGATATAACGGTAAATCAATCCATTAGTACTATTTCTATAATAGATAAAACAGTCACATACTCTAAAACGGCAGTAAACTACCAAGACTCTGATATAAATTTCAAAACAGGGTCAACTGGGGCAATAACCTTCACATACTATTCTGATAGCATTTGCACAACTAGTATTTCTGCACCAGTAGATGCAGGAACATACTATGTGGTGGCAAGTATTGAGCAGGATGAGAATTATTCCTCTGCAACAAGCAATATTGCAATTCTTACCATTGTAAAAAAGGATATTATCATTAGTAGTGTTGCTACCCAAAACAAACTTTATGGTACAATGGATCCAAAACTTAACTATACTTATGAGGGCAATATTGGGAATGAAACGCCTGCGTTCATAGGTTCGCTGTCAAGAGAAACAGGCGACAAAATAGGCGATTACGCCATTTCATTGGGTGATCTTTCACTTACTGACAATGGAGAGTTTAAGGCAAAAAACTATGCAATTGCTCTGGATAATAAACCTGCATATTTTCAAATTAAGGAGTATACGCCAGATGAAAGAGCCAATATTTCAGAACCGAATGGTACAAACGGCTGGTTTAACAGTAACGAAATTTCTCTAAATGCACCCTTGGGCTTTACAATATCACAAAGCAATGCCTTAACGGGGAACAGTTGGTCAGGTAGCATTGATATTGATAATACTGATGGTTTAGATAAAACTGTAACATATTATCTCAAAAATAATGCTGATGGAGCAATCTCAAATCAACTTACAAGTGATACCTATAAGGTAGACTGTACCCAACCCAAAGGCCAAATTGTGATGGGGACAAACAGATGGAGTCAGTTTCTTAATAAAATCACATTTGGCATATTCTTTAAAGAAACAAGAAATGTAACTATTACTACTGAAGATCAGCTTTCAGAAACAACAACTGAATACTTACAAACTGAAACAAGCTATAATGGGGAGTCAATTAAAAATGCAACGGGTTGGGTAACAGGTACAAGCTTTAATATAATGCCGAATTTTGCAGGATATATCTATGCAAAAATAACCAGCGGTGCTGGCCTGGTAACATACATAGACACGGATGGCATGGTTGGCTATACCGATTCACAACAGGCAACCGAAGAAATAAAATTTACTAAAACAAGCACTTCAGATGTAACTTCAAGGGTAATCTTAAATGGAAATACCATTAAAGATATCACTGATAGTAAAAAAACACTTGCAAATAGTACTGACTATACTGTTTTTGATGATACAATTACCTTTAAAGCAAGTTATCTTAATACACTTGAGGCAGGAAATCATACATTAACAGTAATTTATAACCCACAGGGCAAGGAATTTGTTAAAGGTACAGATAACCAAGAACCTGCAACAACTACTATTTCTTTGAGCGTTTCAAAGGCAACTGGCTCTATCACCAATATAAGTGATATTTCAAAGATTTATGACGGCAAAGGCGTTTTGGAACCTACCATTAGTAAACTGGGATCAGGCTCTGAAACGATTGAATACAAAGAGAAAGGGGCAGGAGATAATGCTTACACGACAACTGGGCCAGCTACAGTAGGAAATTACACTGTTCGTGTTACGGTGGGAGAAGATAATAATTATGAACAGGCAAGTGTCACAAAAGATTTTAACATAAGTTATCTATCGTTACCTGTAAATCCATATACTTTAACACCTGAACCCAATACAACGGGTTGGAGAAATACAGAGGTTTCTATTGTTCCTGCAAACACATATACAGTGGCAACAAGCCTTAATGGTACATATCAGAAAAGTATAAGAATTCCTGATTCGGTGACTAATTATATTATTTATCTAAAAAATTCAAGTGGCCAAATGACCGATGCAATAACTATTCAAGATATCAAGATTGACAGAGAAGTCCCCAGTGGTGAGATTTCAATTGATGAAAATAAATGGAATACTTTTCTTAATCAAATCACTTTTGGGTTGTTTTTTAAGGAAACAAAAAGTGTAAACATTACGGCAAAAGAACAAATATCAGGAACAACAACTGAGTACTTACAATCTGAAACAAGATACAATGCCGATACAATCAAAACTGCAAAAGGTTGGATAGCAGGGACAAGCTTTAATATTGCCCCCAAATTTGCAGGATATATCTATGCAAAAATAACCAGCGGTTCTGGGCTAGTATCATACATAGACACAATCGGCATTGTTAGTTATACCGATTCACAGCAGGCAACAGCAAATATCAGTTTTTCCAAAGCAAAAGGATCCGATGTAATGGCCAAGTTAAAATTAAATGGCAATACAATTAAACAGATCACAGATGGTACCAAAATACTTGTAAATGGCACTGATTATGATGTTTCTGGCGATATGATTACCTTTAAATTAAGCTATCTTGATACACTTGCTCTAGGAAATTATACCTTAACAATAAGCTATAATCCACAGGGTAAAGAGTATGACAATAGTCAGAATATAAACAATAAACCATTGGAAACACAAATCATGCTCCAAGTTACTAATGAATTAGATGAATTAAAAAAAATACACATTACGCCAATCAGCGTAGACTTTTTTGAAAATGAAAAAATACAAAAAAATGAGATTGCTTATACCATAGAAGGACTGCTTGCTGGGGAAGCTGCGGAAAATATTCTGGATTTATCAAAAATGATTTTACTAATTGATAACAATCCTATACTTAGTAATGACTTTACCCTAACTGAAGGGATACACTCAGTATCATTCTCTGGCGCTATGGCAAGCGGTTATGAAATAAGCTTTGAAACTGCCACTATCACTGTTCACAAAAAGCTAACTATAAATTTTGATGCTAATGGTGGTATTAATGTACCAAAACCTGTGAGTGCGCAATCGGGTCAATTGCTCAATATGCCTCAAAGTCCAATGAAGACAGGTAGTGCATTTATCGGTTGGACTCTAGATAAAACTACCAATAAATTATGGGATTTTGCTTATGATACAGTAACAACCGACGCGGTATTATATGCAGTATGGAGTAATGACCTATATTCTGTAGCAATAAAAAGTAATAATGGATCTCCAGACATTATTTATACTGGCGTTGCAAAATCTACATTTATAAACAAGCCTCAAGATCCAGAACTGAAAGGATATGGTTTTGTAGGATGGTATAGTAATCCTGAATTGACAATACCTTGGAACTTCTCAAAGAATCCAGTCACCAAAGATGTCAATATATATGCTAAATTTACGAGGGATACTTATACTGTAAATTTTGAGCTTTTCGGAAGTCTTGCACGCCAACCCATAACAGGTATTTATTATGACACATTAGTAAGACCAATTCCCACTGTCCCTGAAATTGAGGGAAAAATCTTTGCTGGGTGGTATTTAGATAAAAACTTAAGCCAATCTTTTGATTTTGCCTTTGATACAGTTAAAAGTGATATTACATTATACCCTAGGTGGGTAAATAAAACCTACACAGTATTTGGCGGTGTTGCAGATTCAAATGGGAATATTGTTCCGGATGTTAAAGTAAAAATTTCTTCAAATGGATCCCAGCTTGCAGAGACGACCACTGATAACAATGGGTTATTCAGGTTTATACAAGTTCCACAAGGTGATTATATCCTTACAGCTATCAGTAAGGATGGAAAGTCCAAAACACTAGATATCAGCGTTGTTAATAAAGATATTATGGAACTTGTGATGATACTGCCTCTGACAAATACAACCACTGTAGCACAAAAATCCAATAATGCAAGATATGTTGACATTAGAAATATGGATAATCTGCTCAATTCATCTCAAAAAAGTGTTTTCACTGTAACAGAGCAAAAGATATTAAGATCTGGTGGCAATGTCAAAGTCAATTCCATGGTTAAATCTTCTGATGAAATGCCAGCTGAAAAGCTTTCATCAGTCAATAATTTTGCCTCTAAAAGCGGATTAGTAACTGCTGAAAGTTACGATGTGTCTATTCAAAAATTGATTACAGATGTAAATGGAAATACTCAAACAGGATACATATCACAGACAGATAATACTTTAATGATAAAAATTCCGCTTACCGATAAGGCGAAAAACAAAAACAATTATTACATAATACGAGAACACAACGGACAAATGCAGACGATTACCACAACACCACAAAACGGTGAATACATAGAGTTAGCCAATGATTCTATTATTGTTCATGCTAAACGGTTTTCGTCTTTTACAGTGGCTTTTGATTCACAATACGCTCCGACTTGGGGGTGGTTACTGGTTGTTATCCCTTTGTTGTTAATTATCTGTTTGCTATATGTTAAGAATTTGGAATCCCAAAAGGGTGGTGATAAGTAATGGATGAGTTGCAAGTTAAATATTCTCAGCCAGAAAGTGTTTTAGACAACGATACCAATAGTTTCCCTGAAAAATATTCACACCCAAAGGAAGAAAACACGAGAAACATTGACGAAACAACGGTTCATCCTGAAACCAGAGATGAAAATTACAGCCCTCAACAAGCGGAAAAGGAAGAAAGTGATCGCAGTACCTTAAGAGAAAAAGTTCAATCTATTTCTGGAGTTTTTGCATCGGTAGCCATTACCGCTGTTACTGCCGTAGCTGTCACTTTCAGCGGCGCACCCGTTGTTAATGTATCCCAATTTGATATAAGTAGTAACTATGTTGAATATAAAGCCAATATCACTAATGAAACAGGCAATGATTTGGTGATAGGTATTTCAAACGACAGCTACTCCTACCAAAAAAAGTTGACTGATGGATTGATTAATGAAGCGGTAAAAGACTTGAAGCCAAATACACAATATACGTTTTCTATTAAATCTTTGGAGGGGTTAGAACGAACTTATTACTCAAAGACCTTTAAGACGACAAGAGACCCGACCGAGTATGATGCAAAAGTAACTGATATTAGGATAAACAGAGACAATGACAAAAATATGATTTATGTACAGTTTAACTTGTCAGATATCTATGTTTATTACAGTAATTTTATGTTGACGATTAAAAACCAAGATACTACAGTTTTCAACAAGAATATAAACATATCCGATACAATTCCAATCAGTCTTGAAAATCTTGACAGCCCTATGTATACCCTTGAGCTGACGGCAGATACAAAAAAACCAAGGGATATAACTGAAAAAATATACAATAAGGTAATTTATTCAGCAATTATAAAAAACTAAGGGGTGCTGATTATGTCTGAAGACAACAAAAAGAATGTTATAAAAACAATTTCACTTATTTTGAAAATTATGATTTATGCAGTGGTGGTTGGATTTATTATCCTGGGTGTTTTTGCGGAAAAAATCTTTGGACCTGATAATGTATTCACTGCCAATATAGGATCTATCTTTGCTATCAAAACCAATCTAGCAAATAAATTACCCGTCATTCTTAAATCAATTACTTATATTATATTAATTTATGCGGGTCAAAAGATTGTACGGATGATTTTTAATCTTATACTGAAAAAAAGCAAAAAGGGCGTAACAGTCATTAAGCTTTTAGACAGTTTTATAAAATACGCATGTGGTATAGCGGTTGTTTTTGTAGTTTTAAGCGCATTTGGTGTTGATACTGGTACATTGTTGGCAGGTGCTGGAATATTAGGCCTTGCAGTTGGCCTGGGTGCTCAAAGCTTAATAGAAGACATCATTGCCGGATTATTCTTGGTATTTGAAAAAACTTTCAATGTTGGCGATATTGTTGTAATTGGAGGTTTTCGCGGCACAGTAAAAGAAATTGGTATTCGAACAATAAAAATTGTTGATATAGGTGGGGATACCAAAATAATCAACAATTCAAAAGCTGGAGATATCATTAATATGACCAATCACTTATCTTTGGCTGTGTGTGATGTAGAAATCGAATATGGAGAGTCATTAGAGCGGGTAGAAAGTATTTTATCCGAAAATCTTCAATCAATTGGTTCCAGAATAGAAGGTATTGTTGAAGGACCGTTTTATAAAGGCATTGGAACTTTGGGTGCAAATGGTGTGGGTTTAAAAATCATTGCAAACTGTAGGGAATTAGACAAATTTCAGATCACCCGTGATTTAAACCGTGAAATAAAGTTGTTGTTTGATGAACATAACATATCTATTCCATTCCAGCACATTGTGGTAAATGACAATACTGTATTCCAAAAGGTTACAGAAAAGGAAAAGGAAAAGGCATTAAACTTTGTGCGTGCTCAAAAAGCTTTATCAAAGCATATGGAAGATGGAATGAATTAAGGTTGTTATTTTAAAGAACGAAGGTGAATGTTATCAATAAGCGAAAAAGCACAAATGATCTTTGGGTATTACTATTTCTAATTTTAACGATAGTTATGTTTTTGGTAGTAACCTATAAACCGCAACTTTTTTTGCCCATTTCTTCAGAGAAGTTGTTGTCTATGGTTTCGGTTGCTTTTTATACGGGTATAATCATTTATTTTGTTCAAAAAATTGCCTATATTGCAATCAACTATTTTGGGGCGAATGAAACGCTCTTGGGTTTTTTGGGGAATGTTGTAATATGTTTGCTGATTATAAACATGGTTTATGATATATTAGTGGCTTATGGTGTGGATGCAAAATCTTTAAAAGCAATCAGTGCAGTCTTGGCGGTGATGGTTGCGACTGCAAGCAAAAAAACCATTAAAAATATCCTTGCTGGCGTGTTTATTGCTGCGGAAGACGTAATTCATCCCTTTGATTTTATTGTAATCAAAAAATATGCTGGTATCGTCGTGGAGACAAATTTGTTTTATACGATGATTGAAGATGGAGATGAAAATCGTAAAAAAATAGAAAGTTGCAAGTTTACAAATTTTAATAACGCATCCTTTAATCCTAGCACTATTTTTTTAGATGCAAAAGTATCGGCCCAAATACCCATGAAAGAAATTGACGAGATTGTAAACAATGTGCTTTCTGATCCCGAAACCAAATATCCCCAGTTTACTGAAAAACCCCAATTTTTAGGTATTGAGAAATTCAAAGACGGAAAAATGTTTTTAAGGTTTATGGGAAGATGTAAGGGAAAGGACCGAAAAAAAGCAATTGTTAGTCTGACAATGCAATTACATAAAAACTTTATTGAAAAGGATAAGAATATATTTTTGCAACATGTGGAATATTGAGTGTTATAGATGTGAGTGATACCGTGTCAGTGAGCGGTGGGGAATTGAAATAATCAATTCCCTCCGACTCCATTGATAATTAAACATAACTGTAAACCTTTAACCAAAGTAGTTATGCAATTTCTTAATAACGTAGCAAAAGCCTTCTTAACTTAGTTATCAGTAAACCTGATGGCTGGATTAATTTTATATATTTTCTAGCAACCATTGTTCCACAACACCATAATCAGATGGGCTCATGAATGGATGCTCACTCTGTTCAGATACAGTTAGCCTACATTGAAATTTATCAGTAAATGATTGCAGGCTTTCAAGTGGCTGCAAATTGTCCTTGCCTCCATAAAGAATTGATGTAGCAAATAGCCATTTGGTAATTGGGTGTGTTTGAATATATTGATAATAATCCCATCGAAGAGTATCAATATCTGTAACTATTTCTTTTTCTTCTTCAAGCTGCTTTTCTGTTACACCTGACCACATCATCATATGTTCTACAAGCCATTTCATATCCACTATCGGTGACTGAAACAAACATTTATCAAAAGGTCTGTTAACATATGTATTCAATGAAAAATAAGCTCCCAGACTGCAAGCAAATAGTGATACTTGATTCCATTTGCCAAAAACATAATCTGCTATCACATTCAAATCATGCATTCCATTCCACACATCACATCTATATGCATTATCTGTTCTTTCACCATGCTCCGGAAGGTCAAAGCTGAGCGTTTGATAGCCTTCATTATCTGCAATTATTGCAAATTGTTCAGCGTATTCTTTTCTGCTCATTTTACCATGAACATGGATATATATTTTTTCAGACGTTTTTCCCCATAGGATTGCAGGAATACCATCAATACAAAGTATTTCTTTCTTCATTTCCAATTTTTCTCCCTTTTCACCATTTTTACTCATCTGATTTTTCTTTTCCGTTAGGAGACTTGATTCCCCGTCTCTTTTTATAATTCCATGGTCCTTCGGTCAATAATTTTATCGATGGCTAACTGTCATTTTACCATATTTCTAGAATGTTGGTTAGCCTATTTCACTGTTATTTTATCGATTACTAACCTGCCTCTCGGCTTCAGTAACCGAATAATGATGAAAAACCATAATATCAATGACTAATAACTGAAACAAGCGACCCTCTAAAATATTCGAAAATCGCTTGTTTCAAGCCTTTTTATGGTAAAACAAAACCATCTATTGATAAAATGCTTTTTATCATCAGATGGTTGTTTATTTGGCTAATCTTTAACTCAGTATTATTATTTAATTTCCGTTTTCCAAAGGCCATGAAGATTACAATATGCATATACAGCTATTGGTTTATCCTCTTCAAAGCTAAAGACGGCTCTTGGAGTATCACCAATTTTTAGGCATTTCCGTTGACCGCCGCACTCTGTTTCAACATATACAAAATCAATATGATGTGCTTCTTCCATGGGGTGAGAGATACTGCCAATTGCAACCTCAATCTTATTGCCTATAGCTGAGATAACAGGTAAATGCTTTTCAACCGAAGCTTCGACTGTGTTTGGAATCAGTTCATTCATTTTTTCACCACAGCAGATCATTGGAACGCCTTTATTCTCAATCATACCTATCAAATTTCCACAATGCTTGCAGACAAAGAATTTTTGTTTACTACACATAGCAATCCCTCCATAAATTTAGTAGTTTTCTTTTCTCACTTCAAAGAAGCTTTTTGGATGTGCGCAGACAGGACAAACCTCAGGAGCTTTCTTCCCCATTACAAGATGACCGCAGTTACGGCATTCCCACATGGTTTCTTCTGCTTTTTCAAATACCTTTTGCATTTCAATATTCTTAAGAAGCGCACGGTATCTTTCCTCGTGAGCCTTCTCTATTTTTGCAACCATTCTGAACTGAGCGGCAAGTGCAGTAAAGCCTTCTGCTTCTGCATCCTTTGCAAATCCTTCATACATATCAGTCCATTCATAGTTTTCACCTTCTGCTGCATGAAGAAGATTAGCCGCTGTGTCTCCGAGTTCACCAAGCGCCTTGAACCATAGTTTTGCGTGTTCTTTTTCATTGTTTGCGGTTTCTTCAAATATTGCTGCAATTTGCTCGTAGCCTTCTTTTTTTGCAACAGATGCAAAGTATGTGTACTTGTTCCTTGCCTGTGATTCACCAGCAAATGCCGCTGCAAGATTTTTCTCCGTTTTTGTTCCTTTAATATTCATGTTTTTTCTCCTTTATTTTCATTATTTATATCAATCCTTCTCCAGAATTTCCTTCTGAAGATTTTTACTAAGTGAAGCCAAAACTCCTAATTTATATTAATGCCCCTTTTTCTTTTCCTTCTTTTTTTCCTGCCTTTTTTCAAACTTAAGCTGATCCCACTCCTTACGTTTTTCCTTAGAGGTCTTTTTCTGTTCCTGTTTTCGAGCTTCATGCTCCAATTTTATTGCTTGCTGTGCTTTGGTGCCAATACCTGAATCCGAAGTTTCTTTCCTAACTTTTCGTTGAAGTCGCTTTGGGTTTATCCTTTTTTCTGATTCAAAGTCAACTCTAATAGGTCTGCTGAACTTAAGCTTATAATAGTTTTCAAGAACAAAAGCATAGACCTCGTAATCCTTTGGCTCAGCCCCAAAAACAACTCTTGAAGTTTCCAGCAAACCTTCGTCAATCCTTTCAAATACTCCAACCCAAAAAGGGTCATCAAAATAGACCGTCAATTTAGCATTCATTTTACTTCCTCCTGTAAGTTTACTTTCAAGAGAATGGACAACCCCAGGAGGGCAGGTTACTGACAGGATATCCTGCATCCGGACTACCAACCGGGAAGCATGGGCGAGCAGCAAGCTTAGCTTGCGACCAGCCCGGATCGTGTTTTTATCTCTCTACATTAATTATAGCTAATTTTACCTGAATAAGTCAAAAATTCCTTTAGTCAAAGCACTGCTATAATCTGTCTCGAAATATCTTTATGTAAAAAGTTTTGTCTCTATGATTCTCTCACTTATTCACGTTTTCCTGCTCATTTTGTATTTAAATTTGAATTTCCATTCCTGTTGCCAGATATTTAATATTTTCATTCATAGCTTTTTTCAAAATTGAGTATGCCTCAAGTCCTGTACAATGGCATGTGTAATAATCAGAACCTGTTGAATTGAGCTTTTTGGCAATATCTTCGACTAATTCAGCCGCTTCAGGTATTTGCGTGTTTGGGTTATACAAATGAAATCCGCTTATAATCAGATCCATATCTCTACCTTTAAGAGATGTCGCATGATTAACTATGTTGACTATCCCTTTATGTGCACACCCTGCTATTAAATACTGCTTGCCGCCTTCAGTTATAATCAGGCTTTGTTCATGTTCAAAGGTATCCTCTTTAATACCTTCTTCAGTTTCCATCAATAAGGTTTTATTTGACAGGGAAAAAAGCTTATTCCCTTTAACCCCTGCAAATAATTCCAGCTCATCATCAATTTTCAGGTATCCGATATTAAAAACCAATCTATCATTTGATTTTAACGCTTCATCCAATCCAATATTGTCTCTTGTGTCCTCTGTTCTCAAGGAATAATGTTTGTCAAAAGCTTTTTCCTGTAAATATATTTTTGCCTTATCATTTATTTTTAAGAATTCCGAAAGTCCACCACCATGATCATAATGCCCATGGGATATAATTACAGTATCTACCTGTAACAAGTCAATCTTCATTTTGGCCGCATTTTCGATAAATAAGTCCTTCTGCCCCAAATCAAACAAAAGCTTATGCGCTTTGGTTTCAATGTATAAACTAAGGCCATGTTCGCACTTGTAATTATCTGATATTGATGTGTTTTCAACCAGAGTTTTTACAATCATAAATAACAAATTTCCTTTCGAATAGATATAAAATCAGCAATCATTTAAATTTCTGCATTCATTCGTTCAGCAATTTTAATTTCATCCCTTGTGGCAACTAGTTTTTTTCACCTTTCAGTAAATGCCTAACAATCCTTCCATGCTGGCAACTTCGCCATCATTCCTATTGCTGCTTTCTGTGCTGCCTTCTCATCTAACCCCTGAGTTTTAATTATAAACCCTGTCATCCCCTTCAACTTTTCATCATAATTTTGCATTGTACCGTCAGGCTTTGTACAGTATTTGCAATATTCCTTACTTTCATCACCCATAGCAAAATCTTCTTTTGTTTTCATTGGCATACCACATGCAATACATGTCTTCATATTTATTAACCCCTTTCTATTTTGAAATCAGATTTATAAAGTGGTCGATTAGTTGTTTGCCGTAACTTTCTAAAACCGAACCTTCAGGTGTAAATAAATCGCTGTTGACTAAGTAGTGATGTACCAGTCCTATCCATGTATTAAAAAGAAGAGCAACAGGCATTGAACGTATTTTACCAGCTTCCATCTCCCGATCAGCGACTTGGCTAATATGAAATGAAATAGCAGACTGTATCATAATTAATGAATTCCGTGAGCTTTCATTCAGTAATCTGCCTTCTGAAGCTAAGCGTGTATAAAACCCCTCATGCTCACTTAATCCTTTAACATGAGCTTCAAGTACCTCCTTGATACCACAGTTCTCACTCACAAGTTCATGAAGCCGCTTGGTAATGCGCATGCCGAATTCCTCAATTACAGCATCCAAGAGAATCTCGCGAGTGGGGAAATGGACAAATATCGTTCCGTGGGATACTTTTGCAGCAATTGCAATATCCGAAGTCCTCGCCGTTGTCAGACCCTCCTTAGCAAATTGGTTAAGTGCCACGTCGATAATAAGCTGCTTTGTATTCTCCTTCTGTTGTTGTCTTTGCGACTTTATCATTTCACTTACTCCCAACTCATTGAGTATATACTCATTATAAATAAACTTGGGATCACTGTCAATATGGAATGTACAAGGTTTATAGCAAAATAAAAAACTGCCATTGTATCAACGACAGTCTTTCTAATTTGGCTAATCACTCTGATTTTGGTACAATTTAGCGATAATCCAATTCTGCTAAATTGTTTGACTAACACTTAAAAGCACCTATTTGCTATTTTCAATTCAATTATTAAAACTTTTTAATTTCATGCTGCAATTAATAATTTTACGCATATATTCCTTAGCTGAAGGCGTCGCAGCAAGCCCTCCCTCTCCTGTTTCCCTAAGCGAAACCGATATGGATTCTCCTACGCTTCTCATAGCATCAATCACCTCATCCGGAGGTATACTGCTTCTTACTCCGGCAATAGCCATATCAGAGCATGCTATGGCATTAACAGCACCCACCACATTTCTTTTTACACACGGAACCTCAACAAGACCTGCAACCGGATCACATACCAGCCCTAACAGATTCTTCAAAGCCATTGCCGCAGCATGAGTTATGCACTCACTGCTCCCTCCATTCAAATAAGCCAATGCTCCTGCGGCCATAGCACTTGCAGAACCTATCTCAGCCTGGCAGCCGCCTGCTGCTCCTGAAATAAATGCCCTTACTGCAATTACTTCTCCTATTCCAGCTGCTACGTACATTGATTCTACCATTTTGTCCAAGTCTATATTGTTCTGCCTCTCATAAGTCAGAAGTATGGCCGGGATTACTCCACAAGAACCAGCAGTTGGAGCTGCAACGATCCTTTTCATACAGGCATTTGATTCGCTTATTTTGAGTGCCTTCGATATAACTTCACCAATAAAAGAACCGCTGCAAAGTATTCCTTTTTCCAATGCAAGACTGAACTTGTTCCCATCATTTCCAACAAGTCCGCTTGCAGATTTAATGTCTGGATCATAACTGTTGTCACTGTGCTTCATGGACATATAAAGACTTTTCATTTTCCCCACGGATTCTTCGGCTGTAACCATCCTTTCACTTATATCATCTTCAAGTATTACTTCCCAGAAAGTTTTAGAGGTATCGTCACATCTTCTTACTATCTCATTTATTGAATTAAAACTCATTGTCCTCCTCCAAACTGAGGTATGTCACTTTAACAACACCCTCCAATTTTCTCAGCCAGTCAAGTGATTCAAGCGGAACTTCCTGATCGCATTCAATTACCATTACAGCATTTCCGCCACGTTTATCCCTATATAGCTGCATAGCAGCAATATTAACGGATTTATGTCCCAACATTGAAGTAACTTCGGATACATGACCCGGCTGATCCATATTATGAACAATAAGTGTAGGATAAGTCGCACAAATGTTTGCATGCAATCCATCAATCTGACAAATCTTAATTGTACCTCCACCAAGTGAAGCTGCGACAACCTCAAGTTCCCGTCCATTTACCCCTTTAAGCTTAAGCATGACCGTATTCGGGTGTGCATCTTTCAACTCAATACCTGAAAAGCTATATTTCATGTCCCTTTCATCTGCAATTTGAAAGCTGTAAGGAATTCGCTCATCATCGGGCTTCATTCCAAGTAATCCTGCAATTAACGCTTTATCCGTTCCATGTCCTTTACCTGTCGCTAAAAAAGAGCCATGCAGTAAAATATCAACAGATTGAATTTCATCCATTATCAGCTGTCTTGCATTAAATCCGATTTTTACTGCTCCTGCCGTATGAGAACTGGACGGCCCAACCATTACAGGTCCGATTATGTCGAAAATATTCACAATTGCAACACCTCGTTTTTATCCATTTTTCCCACATCCTTGTTTCACTAATTGATCAACATATTTTAAAAATAGAATATTCACAGTTCCATAATAAATCGTATCACATTGCTTTTTTGTATAACATTTCTATATCCGATGCGATACTTACTCTTGGATTAACTGCTATATTTCCGCTCTTCATTGCATCTGAAGCCATAAGTGGAATTTTATCTTCCGTCACACCAACACTGCTTAAATTTCCGGGAATGCCAAGAGATTCTATCAGTCTGCGTATTTCATGAACAAGAGTATCCGGAGTGAAAAAGTCTGTATTTGTTTTTCCTTCCTTAATTAAGTTGTATATTTTCTCGTATTTCCCATTATCAGACAACGCATTGTATTCCAGAACTACAGGCATTAATATGGCATTTGCCACTCCATGTGGAACATTAAAAAAGCCTCCAAGAGGATGAGCCATTGCATGAACATTCCCAAGCCTTGCCCAGGAAAAAGCAATTCCAGCAAAATTACTTGCCATCATCATGGAACATGCTGCTTCCTCATTACTTCTGTCTGCAACAAATCTCCGGATATTTTTGCCAATCAATTCCATGGACTTCTCAGCCATAGCATCGGTAAATGGAGATGCCACTTTGGATAAATATGCTTCAATAGCGTGGACAAGAGCATCAATGCCGGTAGATGCCGCAACAAATGCCGGCAGTGACATAATAAGCTCCGGGTCCATAACTGCATAACATGGTATCAACTCATTGCTGGATACGGTAAATTTGTAATTTCGGGACTTGTCAGTAATAACCGCAAATGCAGTAGTTTCACTTCCTGTTCCTGCTGTCGTCGGAATCGCCAAAACCGGTACAATTTTGCTGGGTACAAGATTTGAACCTTCATACTGAGTAATCTCACCACCATGTGCTGCAAGAATGCCTACCGCTTTTGCAACATCCATAGGACTGCCTCCGCCAAGTGCTATAATTGCTTCTGCTTTGCTGTTCCTATAAATAGCCATAGCTGCATTTACTGTTTCAACTGACGGATTGGGTTCAACGTCTAAAAACTCTTCATGTTCTATCCCTGATTTATCCAATATATCTGTAATGCGCTGAACTGTGCCAACCTTTTCAAGGTTTCTTCCAGATATAACCAAAAGTTTTTTTGCACCAATTTTCTCAACTAATGATGACAGCTTTTTAATACTGCCTTTACCAAATACAATGTTCTGTGGAACTGAGAACATAAAATCTTGCATAGTTAATCTTCCTCCCAATTTAAGCTATGTGCCAGTATTTCATTTACCGCTTCATTAATAATTTTAAAAGCTTTGTCACAATCTTCTTTTGTCACTGTTAGCGGAGGAACCATTCGTATTATATTGCTTCCAATTGCTGTGATCATAAGTTTTCTGTCAAAACATGCATGCTTTACATCAACACTGCTAATACCATCAAATTCAACACCAACTAACAGACCTTTTCCTCTTACTTCTTTTACTTTTGGAAGTGTTGTAAGTTTTTCCATAAAATACTCGCCCACTATTTTCGCATTTTCTGCAAGCTTCCTGTCGAGCAGTTCACTAATTGCTGCATAAGACGCTGCACAGCAAACGGGGTTTCCACCATAAGTTGTTCCGTGGGATCCCACTGTAAAAGCTTTTGCGACTTCATCCGTAGCACAAATGGCACCAATAGGCATCCCTCCTCCCATAGCCTTAGCCATAGAAATTATGTCCGCTTTTACTTCATAATGCATAAATGCCATTGTCTTTCCTGTTCTGCACCATCCAGTCTGAACTTCATCTAAAAGCAGCAGCATCCCTCTTTCATCACATAATTTTCGAAGGCCCTGAATAAATTCCGCTGTTGCAGGATTAACGCCTCCTTCTCCCTGAATCGGTTCAATCATAACTGCTATCGTATTTTCATTGCAGGCATCCGTAAATTCCTGTAAGTTATTAAATTCCGCATAAGAAAAACCTGGAAGAGTCGGCTTATAACCATACTGACATGAATTGTCAGGCTGGCCTGTAGCAGACAGAGAGCCGTATGTTCTTCCGTGAAAGCCCTTTTTAGCTGTTACAATATGGTATTTTTCAGGGCCATACTTTTCAGTTCCATATTTTCTAGCCAGTTTGATCATTGCTTCGTTTGCTTCAGTCCCGGTACTTTGAAAGAAAATCTTATCCATTCCGATTGTTTCACAGATTAATTTTGCAAGCATAGCCTGCGGAATAGTATATGGATAATTAAACGTATGTATGATATCTTCCGCTTGATTCTTTATTGCTTCAATCACCTTTTCGTTACAGTTTCCGACACTGTTTACTGCAATTCCCCCATAAAAATCCAGATATTTCTCCCCATTTTCATCATATAAATATATACCTTTTGCAGTCTCTGCAATAAAATCAAATCTTTCGTAAGTCTCAATCATATACTTTTTGACGGTATCCTTAAGTTCCTTGCTTGTCATACCACTATCTTTCAGTTTCATCGCAATTCCTCCCTTTAATTATTCATTTACAGGCTATTAACACCATTAATAGTTCAGGTATTTATTCAATTCCCATGCTGCTATGTTATTTCTGAATTCCTTCAATTCCTTTTTCTTGAGCTTCAAAAAGCATTTCAGAACATGCTGCCCAATCGCCTCTTTTATAACTTCATCCTTTTTCAACTCTTTCAAGGCCTTTTCCAGATTGTCCGGCAAATTATCAATCCCCAGTTTTCTTCTTTCACTCTTCTTCATCTTAAATATGTTACTTGAGACCTGTTCAGGAGGTTCAGAGCATTTCTTTATTCCATCAAGTCCTGCTTTCAAACATGCTGCTAAAACAAGATAGGGATTGGCAGTTGGATCAGGTGACCTGAGTTCTACCCTTGTTGCACAACCTCTTGACGCCGGCACTCTGATCAAAGGACTTCTGTTCTTACATGACCAGCATATATATACCGGTGCCTCATAACCTTTTATCAACCTTTTGTATGAGTTGACAGTAGGATTGTTTATTGCTGTCATTGCTTTTATATGTTCCATTATTCCTGAAATAAAATAATATGCCTCCTGACTCAAGCCGTTGCCCTTAGGATCATTCCTGTCATAAAAAATATTCTGTCCGTCCTTCATCAAAGACATATTAATGTGTAAACCAGAACCATTCTCTCCTTCCAGAGGCTTTGGCATAAAGGTTGCACATAATCCGTATTTTTTTGCTATTGCCCGGACTGCAAGTTTAAAAGTCATGATATTGTCCGCAGCCTTAAGAGCATTACTGTACTTGAAATCCACCTCATGTTGGCCCACTGCCACCTCATGGTGAGAAGTTTCAACTTCAAATCCCATCTTACTTAATACCAGACATATTTCACGCCTGATATCCCCTCCTAAATCAATGGGTTCCAAATCAAAGTAACCGGATTTGTCATGAGTTATATTTGTAGACATTCCAGATTCATCTGTATGAAATATAAAAAACTCACATTCCGCACCAACCTGAAATATATATCCCATTTCCTCAGCTTCCTCAAGTGCCTTTTTCAATTGATACCTTGGATCCCCTTGAAATGGATATCCTTCCGGATCATATACATCACAAATAAGCCTTGCCACACGCTCTTCAGATGGTCTCCACGGTAATATTACAAATGTATCCAGATCAGGCCGCAAATACATATCGGATTCCTCAATCCTCACAAAACCTTCAATAGACGAGCCATCAAACATGATTTTATTATTAAACGCATTCTCCAATTGACTCTTAGTAATTGCGACATTTTTCAAGTGCCCTAAAATGTCAGTAAATTGCAGTCGAATAAATTGAACATCGTTATCATCAATCAACTTACAAATGGTTTCCATATCCATAACTTAAAACCTCCATCTCAGATAGTCAGGTATCTCCTTATTCCCTCAGAATTGTTAATCTGCTCCTTAGTTATCTCAGCTATGATGCATCCTTTATCCATAACATATCCACGGTCGGAAACCTGCTGAATCAATCCCATATGTTGTTCTACTATTAGGACAGTCATATTTAACTCTTTTGAAATTTTTGTGAGAATTTCACCCATCTGGCTGACAATATTAGGTTGAACACCCTCACTCGGTTCGTCTAATAGAATAATTTCCGGCGAACCGATAAGCACTCTTCCGATAGACAGCATCGCCTGCTCTCCCCCGCTCATTGTGCCGGCTTTTTGTTTTTTTCTTTCCTTTAGTATTGGAAAGTAATTATATACAATTTCAAAATTATCGTTTGATTTTTTTGAGTTTATACTCTTCCCCATTCTAAGGTTTTCTTCTACCGTCAAAAGCGGGAAAACACCATGTCCCTGAGGCACATATCCTATTCCTGTTTGAGCCCTGAAATGTGCCTTTGTTTTTGTAATATCCCTGTTACCAAAATATATCCTACCTTTTTCTGTCTTATTGAGACCTATCAGTGTTTTCATAAGTGTGCTCTTTCCTACACCGTTTCGTCCAATGATTGATACCATCTCACCTTTTTCCACCTTAATATTTACATTATTTACAATCATTACTTTATTATATCCCGACACTATATTCTCTGCTTTCAGCATACTTACACCTCCTGATACTTTTCATGCCAACAAATTTCAACCTTTCACATGCCAGAAATAAATTCATAGTTATCACCATTTGAAAAGTCTATGTTCGTAAACTAGCTTCCAAGGTATATCCTCTTCACACCTTCATCATTTTCAATATCCTCAATCGCTCCTTCTGCATATTTCTTTCCGAAGTGCAAAACGGTAACTTTTTTCGCAATCTTACGAACAAAGTCCATGTCGTGGTCAATAAAAAGTATTGTAATTCCCTGCCTGTTAAGCTCATTAATGAGGTCCGCCGTAAAGCTCGTTTCCTCTGGCCCCATTCCTGCAACAGGTTCATCCAATAGTAACAGTTCCGGTGATGCAACAAGTACCATGGCTATTTCCAACCACTGTTGCTGACCATGGGACATATTCTTTACAATTGGATTCCCAATCGTATCCAGTTTTACAAGATGAACCAATCGTTCAATTTCACTCATCATTTTGTCCTCAGACATGTAATTGGTAGCAGCAAGTTTTAAATTGTCAATCAGGGTTAAATCTTCATAAATTCCCGGAATTTGCATTTTAAGGCTTATTCCCATTTTTGCTCGAGCTGTTGGTTTTTTGTTGGTAATATCTTGGCTTTTAAAAATAATTCTTCCTGAGGAAACTGGATGTACTCCAGTTATAAGTTTGAAAACCGTTGTTTTTCCTGCCCCATTAGGGCCAATCAAACAGTGAAGATCCCCTTTGTTTATTTTAATGCTAAAGTCTTCTACAGCCTGAATTCCACCAAACTGCTTGGATACATTTATAAGTTCCAGTATACTGTACTTTTCGCCCATCAAAACACCTCCTTTTTGTCGGATGTTTTTGGGGCAGACATTTTGCCAACTAGATAATCAAGGCTTTTAAACAGGGAATAAATTAAACCTTCCGGCAAATACAGAATCACTATGATGAGCAATACCCCAATAATTATGGATGAAAATTGACTACCTGTAGTACTGACTGCCAATTGATTTGTAAAAACACAATAAATTCCGGCAAAAATCATTGAAGCAGTGCTGTTTTTTCGTCCCCCCGCTGCTACAAGCACAACCGGCAAAGTTGATGCAGCAATAGTAATATTCGAAGGTGATACATAAGTGCCCCAAGAGCTGTACAAAACACCGGCAAGCCCTGCAATTCCGCCTCCAACAGCAAATACAAGTGTTTGCACTGCTGGAACATTAAATCCCAAAAGCTCACTTCTTGAACGGTTTTCCCTAACCGCAAGCATTGAATAACCAATTTTTGTTTTTTGTATCTTTTTCATACCAAGGTAAATAAAGAGAACTATCGATAAAACAAATAAATAATAAACAATATCATTCATCTGAAGTCCGAAAATAGTTAGCTTAGGTATCTGGTACAATCCGTTCCATCCTCCTAATTCTATGCCTTTTATTGACCATTCCGGACCTGCTGTCTGCATCATGAAAGTGTGAAATGCAATTGCAAAACATAATGTAATCAAACCTACAAACACATCATTTACACCACCATAAAACATAAAGAAACCTAATATTCCCGCTGCCAGAGCAGCTAGCAAGACAGCCAGTACCATTATCAGAATTGTAATCGAAGGATTTTCCATTAATCTTCCCAATATACCATATGCATATGCACCTATACCAAAAAAGGTAGCCTGTGCAAAACTGAATATTCCTGTCATTCCCCATATCAGTGACAAACTGAGACATAATAATATGGTCGTCATAAAATAAGTATAAATATTGATTTGATATGGATTTACCCAAAGCGGCATCATGTATGCAAACAAAAAAATAATTACTACCATTATAGTTTCCGAATTTAACCTCTTTCCTTTTATCATCTATATCACTTCTTTCGTCCTAACAATTTGTTTTCTATTAAGTCTGAAAATCCCTTTGGACAAACTCTGATAAATATAATTGCTATAATTAACATAACCATAGTTCCATAAAAAGCTGTGCTTAATATGGTCACAACACTGTCCACTGTTCCTAATCCAATTGCTGAAGCCAAAGTTCCTATCAAAGGGTTTGCCCCCCCCATTAGTACAGTAATGAAACTTGGCATAAGAAAGGTTGAACCAAACTCTGGAGTTATAGACATAGTTGGTGCAAATAAACCTCCCGCAAGTCCTGCTAGCATTGACCCAATCATAAAGGTCATTCCGTAAATTTTATTCGTATTTACTCCAAGACTTGCCGCTATATCACTTCTTTGCATGGTTGCTCTGGATTGAAGACCAAATTTCGTATAGATGAAAACTACATATACTATTACTATCAAAAGCAATGCTATAAGCATAAGCAGAAGTCTGTAAACTGAAAAACTTCCATTTGCTGATTTAATTGATCCTAATGGCGTCGAAACACCTGACAACGCAAGATTCCCTGTAAAACTGGTCATAAGCAGTGCCATTCCCTGCTTAATGACCATACTTACACCCCATGTTGCTACAACAGAATCCAACGGTCTTGCGTACAGCTTGGATATGATCAACCTGTCCAGTATAAATCCTATAAGTCCTGTAATTATGGATGCAGCAAGAATCGCCAATGGTAATGGAATTCCACTTTGAGCCAGAGCTGTCGTCATATATGCACCTATCATTAAAAATTCTCCATGTGCAAAGTTTATGATCCCCATCATTCCATAAATAATTGCAAGGCCCATAGATGCAATGATGAGGAATGAAAAGCTGTTTCCAAATTGATATAATATTTGTGATAATGACATATTATCCCTCCTATGTACTTTGTAAAATCTCATTCTTTACTTTGATTAGAGATTTTACAAATATACTTCCTCTGTTTGTACTATTTAGCATCAATAGGAGTGAATTGCTTGTTAGGACTTGTTTTTCTGAGGTCTATACCTAGTTCCTCAGTCAGCCAGGTAGGCTTAATATTTTCAAAAGTTTTAAGTATAGAGATAGAATGATCTTTTTCACATTTAACCAGATACTGATTGGATATAACTTGATGGGATGCACCATTCATCGTTATAGCACCTGCCGGACTATCATAAGAAACCTTGTCCGTTTCCAGTGTTTCTATCACCTTGTCTGTCTCAGTTGTCCCCGCCATTTCGACAGCCACTTTATAAAGCATGATTCCTGAATATTCGGCACAGGCATCGGCTCCTATATATTCTTCATTGGGAAACATCTTGCGGAACCTTGCAACAAAAGACTTGGATGCTTCACTCTCCAGCTCCTCGGCATACAGTGTTGTTACATGCATGTTTGCAAGTGCTGGTGCTGCAAATCTTATATGTTCTCCATTTGACAAATTAACCGTACAAGCCATTGGCGTTGAAGTCATACCTGCATTTGCCCACTGTTCAAAGAATGCCGATTGTGCATTACCAACAAGGAAAACAAATAATACATCGGGATTAGTCTGTTGGATTTTTGTTATAGAATTGCTGAATTGAGATACTGTAAGGGGCAGGTATTCCTCTCCCACAACCTCAGCTCCGTATTCTTTGGCAAATTTTTTCACCCATGCACCGCTAATCTGACCCCAACTGTAATCAGCACCTATCGTATAGATCTTTTTACCATACTTAGTAACCATTTCTTCAGTTAGTGTCTTTAGCTGTGTATCCTCTGTGATAGAAGTGCAAAACAGGTTATGGCTTGCATCTCCTCCTTCATATACATTATTATAAAAAACCAATTTGTTGTTTTGCTCTCCAATTACCCGTACTGCTTCTCTCGCAGGACTTGAATATAATCCAGTAATAAGATCAACCTTGTCCTGTAATATCAGTTTTTTGGCGCCTTCCTGAGCCTTTGTTGTATCCGACTGTGTATCATAAACAATCATTTCAACTTTTTTTCCCAATATACCGCCTTCTTCATTAATCTGAGCCACAGCAACCTGGGCTGCATGATACTTTGGCAAACCCGCTATAGAATAGTCACCGGATATATCCTGCATATACCCTATTTTAATTACATCACCATTACCATCAGAATTGTTGCCTTTATCACCAGCTGTATTATTACTGCATGCTGTCATCAGTAAAAAAACTACACTTAATACTGTGATCACTGAAATTATTTTTTTCATAAATTTAATCCTCCTTTTAAATACGTAATGGCAATGTTCCAACCAGCGCCATTGCCATTACATTAACGTTTCACTATTTATTTTGATTATTATTTGTTTTCAAAAAAACCTCTATAGTATTTCTCAACTATTTACCCGCTTCTATATAGTAGTTGTTGAATTTCGTAACCTTTGCTTCATATCCTGGCAGCACAACTACTGTTGTTGTCGGCTCTTCTATTATTGCAGGACCTTCAATAACATCCCCATATACAAGGTTCTCCCCTGCATATATTGGAGTAACAATCATTTCATTATACTTTTTAAAATATATTTTTCGCGAACCGGTCCTTTTGTCCGGTAAATTCACCACATTTTCCTTATGATATTCCTGTTCTGGAATTACTGCTTCAGTTTCAGTTTTTCCAATTGCTTTTATTCTCCAGTAAATACACTCTACAAAAGTATCTTCCTTGATTGTAAATGTTCTTTTGTGCTCCTCATGGAAAGCCATCTCAATACTCTTCACAGAATCTTCATCTATTTTAAAGTCGTTTGTTAAAAATTCTGTTATATTAACCGAAAGTTCCCATACCTGAAATGGATAATGTCCTTCCATATATAATTCAATTTTCCTATTTTGGGATTTAATTTTATTCCTCTCAAAGAATTGTACTGCCTTCTGATAAAGTGACTCAAGCACTTTGTTTGCCCTATCAAAATCAAAATCTCTTGTGGTAGTATAAAAACTATCATTATATTCGGATACAACATCGGAGAATATCCCTCCTACAGCACTTAAACCACCTGCTGTCCTTGGTATAAGCAATTTTTTCATATCAAGACCTTCTGCAAGCGGAATGGCATGAAGTCCACAAGCACCACCACCCGCTACCATTACATAATTTCTTGGGTCTATGCCCTGCCATATGGTAATATCTTTAATTGCTGCAATCATATTGACATTTACGGTCGTCCAGATAGTATAAGCGGCATCCATAACACTGACACCCAGTTTATCTGCGACATGCTCTTTTATCGCCTTATAAGCTAGCTCAGGATATAGTTTCATTTTTCCGTTGTTAAAAAATTCAGCATTTATATACCCCAACACCAGATTTGCATCTGTAACAGTAGGTTGTGTACCTCCACGATTGTAACAAGCAGGTCCAGGAACCGATCCTGCACTTCTCGGTCCGACACGTACCATTCCGCCACTGTCTACCCATGCAATACTACCACCTCCTGCACCTATACTGTGCACATTAACTCTTGATATACCAGGTATTTCATCTCCAATAACAGTTTCCCTTGAAACCGATATATTTCCACCTATTACACAGCTAACATCAAAGGTTGTACCTCCCATGTCAAGCACCACAGCATTCTTATCCCCTAAATCTCTCAAAGCATATTCACGCCCAGATACAGGTGCCATGGATGGGCCTGAATCCACTGAAAATATTGGTCTGCCCACAATTTCCTTTGTACTCATAACACCACCGGACGAATTCAGCATTCCAATTTCGCCAATAAATCCAGAATCGTTCAACCTGTTATTTAAATTATTTGCATAGATCGATACAAGCTTTCTTAAGGACGCATCCATTGCAGCTGAAATCCACCTGCGGTATTCTCTGCTGTTTGGATTTACTTCACAGCTTAAAACCACCTGTACTTCCGGCCATTCTTTATGTATTATTTCCTCTGCACGTTTTTCATGTACCTGATTGGCAGTTGACCATAAAAAACATATACATATTGCTTCAACATTATACTCTTTCAATTGTTTCGTTACAGCCCTTACTTCTTCTTCATTAAGCGGTGTATCAATCTCCCCTTCGGAATTAATTCTTTCTTCTACCGAAAGTGTCAGATATCTTGGAACAAATGGCTCCGGATAATCCAAGTCAAAATCAAAAGGATTCTTATTAGGTCCTTCACGGAATAGGAATACATCCCTGAAACCTTTTGTACAGATAATTCCTATCTTTCCTACTTTTCTTTCTACAATTGCGTTTGTTGCTATTGTAGAACCATGAGTTGCAAATCCTCCGCTTGACACGCTTATATCTTTCAAAAAGTCGGAAACACTTTGATTGTAAAATTCAGCCGCTACCTTTAATGCCCCTAAAATACCTTCCGTCCAGTCATGAGGAGTTGTAGGAGATTTAAATACATTAAGTGCTCCATTTTCGTCTAAGATAGCTGCATCAGTAAATGTTCCGCCTACATCTATACATGCATACTTTGCCATAACAATAACCCCCTATCTTCTTTCTAAAGATAATTTTTCTCTCAATTTTTTTGTTTTTTCAAGATCAACCGTATATTCTTCCTTTGAAGTATCCAATACAACGCCGTATACTTTCTCAGCAAATTCCTTTGATATCCAGCCTTCCCTAACTCTATGACAAACCATCTTGGGTTCCCTCTCTAATGGGCTCCCATATCCTCCGCCACTTGAGCTTTCGGAAACTATTGCTTCACCATACTCTATAACAGGCTCCGCAAAGGGTGGAAGATCAACTCTTGAGGTTTCTCCTTCTTCAATTATGTATTTCCATGCTCCAGCTTCATGCCCACTAAATCCTCCGCAGGCTCCCTTTGGAGGATTCTTTATACCGTCACACGAATATGCACAAGTCACAGGCTCTTTTCTAGGTGTCAGAACAAATTTACAGGACGGTGCTGAGTCATATTTGCCTGCACCTACTGTATCAATCATAATTTCTTCATGAACCACCTTAAACGGATACTGCTGTTCAAGAACTTCCGTTGAATTCCAATTCATTGCTCCGCCTGTTACCGGATACTGATAAGTCACCCATCCATCATGCCCTAAAACACCAGGACCACCTGTCATACCACAAAAAATCTGGTTAACATAAGGACTGTAATTCTTCCTAAAATCCACACCGGACACAACCGCCACAGCCGGACATTGAACTGCTCCACCTTCTGCAATACCATATTGGACAACTATTTGGTTCATAAGTGCCTGAACTCCTGAAATCAAACGGTCTGCATAGTTAGTTGTTGCTAACGAAGAAGAGTACGGCATTTTAGATTTCCCAACAATACAGCCTTCTCTCATCAGAACCTTTATATGACTCATCGCTCCTTCATTACATGGAATATCAGTCGTTATATGGTTTAATACACCTGTTACAACACTTGCAAGAGTGGTCGCTTCACACATATTCAAACCACACGGAAGGGAATCCCTATTCTCTCTTAAGTCAAAAACAATATTACCTTCTTCAGGAAACACATCACACTTAATGTGTATAGTAACCTCAGGAACAATACCTTCAATCTCATCACATGTAACATCATATTCCCAATGACCTGCCGGAAACTTCTTGATTTCCTCCATCATTCTCTTTGAGCCATATTCCTGATAAGCATCACAAAAATCTTTTACAATATCATTTCCATATTCTTCGCACATCTCAATCAAACGCTTCTCGCCAGTTCTTGAGGAACCAACACAAGCAAGATAGTCTCCATACCACATTTCTGGTACACGAATTCTTTGTTTTGCTATTGCGATAATATCATGTATGTCCTGATAGTTTTTCTGAATTTTTATACAAGGCCAGTCAAGCGCACCTTCCTCATACATATCCTTTGCTGTTGGGTGATATGTGCTTGGAATACTGTTGCCGCAATCAGCTTGATGCCCTTTGGTAACTGCGAAAAACATGAGTTCACCCTTATAAAACACAGGAGCAATGTATGTATAATCCGCATGATGGGTATTTCCATGATACGGTGAATTATTCAAGAACAAATCACCTTCCTTTATTCCTTCCGGATGTTTAAAACACGGATTTACGGTCAATCCCATATTTGCACAGTGTACCGGTATACTTTCAGCCAACGCAATAACTTTACCGTTTCTATCACAAATCGCTGTTGACAAATCATGGCACACACTCATCAACTGTGATCTTGCAGTTCTCATTAACGTATTTGTCATTTCCAGTCCAATACTGTATAGTCTGCTTGATAATACAGACATTAAGTAGGGTTCTACTTTTTTGCTGCTCATAAATATAACACCTCCTGATTATACTTTTCATTTTTCACCATTGAAATTTAAAGACCTTAATCTCTGAAACTTAGAGTATTCGATTTGTTAATTTAACCTTATAAAAAAACAAAGGCATTTTTTTAGTAAAAACACCTTTGTTTTTTGTGAAAATATTAAAATTTCAGCATGCCGTTCATTAATGATGAATTTATTATAGCAATAAAAATTCTTACTGTCAATACGTTTTTAAAGTTTTTCATCATTAATGAATACAGCCCCAAAAAAACACCAAAAAATAAAACTTCCATTACTTGTTTAGCTTAATAGTTTGATATACTAATAAGCTCCATCTAAGCCGGGAAGTAATATTTAACTGCCTCTTAATTACTTATTAAATTGTTTACTATTCATTCAAAAGACTTGCTATAATTTTACTCTTTTCCCTTAGCTCTGCAAGAACTTTCTTTAGGTCAAAATCACTGAAAGGCTCATTTGAAGATACTCCCAAAGCATATTTAATCGGTTCGTATCCAACTATTATCGGAACAGCAACACTATTCATTCCAATAACATATTCGGAATTACTTTTTGCATACCCCAAATAAACTGCGTCTTCCACTTCTTTTCTAAGAACTTCCTGATCACAAATTGTATATGGTGTAAATCTTTGTAACTCGGTCTTATAAAATGCTTCTCTTATATCAACTTCCGAATATCCCAGAAGTATCTTTCCTAAGCCAACACAATGCAGAGGAGTTTTTGCACCTATCTTATGGAGATTGCCGCTATTCTTTGTTTCAACCTCGGCACATATATAAATAACTTCAAATTCGTTTCTCATCCCCAAATAAACATTAACATGATATTTATTGCGAATTTCCTGAAGACTTTCCGAAACCCTATAGTCAATATGATGTGAAGTTCTGTACTTTTCAAACAACTCTAAAGCAGCACTACCTATTCTGTATTTATTGCTGCCATAGATCTGAGTAACAAAACCGCAACACTCAAAGGTCTGAAGTATATTATGAACACTGCTTTTTATTATTCCGCTCATTTCAGCTATTTCTGTTACACCAAGTTCCTTGTGTTCTTCATCAAAATAATCCAACAGTTTTAATGCTTTATAAAGTGACTTGACTTTTGGTTGATGATTTTTACCCAAGCTTTTATTCCCCTTTACAGTATTTTCACCATTAATGAAAGCATCATCATTTTTAAGTGCAACACAAAATATTAAATGAGACACAAAGTGCCATTTGATTAATATTACTCTAAATTCTTAAAATTTAACCTTTATTTGTATTATACAGGTGTTATGCACTTGATGTAAATTGATACCAAAAAATAATTTTAAGAAAATGTCGAAAAACACTTGACATTTTCAAAATCTCCCAAAAATCAAAAAGGATAGTATTTTTTACTGTTACTTTGATGATTTGGGTGATACAAATGACTAAATTAGAGCAACCGATCCTTGAAAACAAAGAATATGGCCCCGGAGGGGGAATTCCTTTGCTAAAAAGCCTTTGGGAAAAATTTCATATTTGTCCATTTTCAAGTCTCCTTCTATCACTTTTTATCCAAAGAGCCGGACGAACTCCGCCTCTTGTGTCATTGGCTAAATGATGAATTACGTTCGTATTTCGCTTTGAAACGCCATTTCCTTGTATTCCAATGTTGCCATCCCCATGTATATAAGCTGCTACACGATTATTCTTTCCTGATGTACGTATCCACCACCACCATGTTGAATTTAAGAATTTTGCTATTCGCTTGCTATTGTTCTCATCTTTTCTTTGAAACCAGTACCTCTGATTTTTTCCCGGATAATCCAATAGCCTACTACTATCACCAAAAAATGATCTGACAACGTCATCAATAGATAATATAAAAATATAATCCATTGTATCTTCTCCACCATCCACTTTATACCACGAATTTCCGGGATTAATATTTAAGGTTTCAATTATTTTTTCTCTATCTTCCTCACTGAATTTATTATAAAATTCACTATTTAGATATTCTCTTAATTCACAGTCTTTCCAGGTGATATCTGTATTCTTATTATGATAATCCCGTAACTCAACGATTTCTTGAGTTAGAATCAAAGCTTTATCTTCTTGCACTTCAACAACAATCCATTCATATTCCCCAAATACTAATTGATCTCCAACCTTCATAGTTCTCCTCTTTCTTATTTTATCGCAACATAAATCTTCATATATTCTGTGTTACATTTTTGAAAAAGACTTTCAAAAGCAAAATGATCATAGGTATATCTATTGACATGGATATATTGAAAAACTGATTTATCGGGGTGAATTTTTCCAGGTAGTCAGCCCCATATTTCATTTTATTCGTTCGAACGAAATTATTCAAGCATCCAAACAAATATTTTGGCAACGGACTGCATTGTTTACATCAATATCCAGCAGAATTATAATAATAAAATAGTACATGCACAAAACAAAATAAATAGGACATATCAGCACAGCAAAAACTTAATAGATAATAAAAATTGGTTTCTCATTTGTCGTTACTAAATTAACATCGTGCAATTATTGTAAGTGCCTTCCAAACATAACATATGTATCACGTTATATTAAATATTTGTTTATATTAGTTGTAACAGGGAACACTAAATAAATAGTAAGTATAATACAGAATTCTGAAATTACCCCTTCGGGTCAGAAGAATCCGTTAAAAATATTTGGACCATCCTAGTTTAAGATAAGATGTTTTGAAATATCTATCCAATGATAACACAAACCTTACTATACAGGAGGTAATTAAATGAACTTTAGTGATATAAAACCCGAGGATGAATTACTCGTTTTTGATAAACCAAGTAGAAAAGTTCGTGAGCGGCAAGGCAAATATGTTTCAGCAAATGATAACTTCCTTACCATTCAATTCCCGTATTACAAAGATAGCCTCTTGTTATCCGACTTAAGGGAGGGGAGGACAACTATTTTTAAAAACAAAGAAGCTGTTGAATTTGCACCGCTTAAATAGGTTATTGGGTAAGTATCTGATTTACCATAAAAAAACAAAGGCCTATAAGATTAAAAATCTTTTAAGCCTTCATTTTTTTATGGTTGCGGGGGCTGGACTTGAACCAACGACCTTCGGGTTATGAGCCCGACGAGCTACCAACTGCTCCACCCCGCGATATCTAGTGTGTTATTGTAGCATAACACACTTTCTGATAAAAGTAAATGTAAATTTCAGTATACTGCTTGCCCTGTATTACAGGCTCAAATAGTTTCAACAATAGATCTTCCATTATAGTAGTTGCCTATACAATTGCGCGTGTCGGTCATAATCTTTCCACCCATTAACATCCGGACTTTTTGTTCTGGATAGCCTTTCTGAAAGTATATGTTCTGAAGCTGCAACTTTAAATTGACATCTAGTTCAGATGTTTCAGTGCTGTGTACCAGCTTATGACAAGCATAGCATATATCTATACGACTCTCCCTTGTTTCGCAAGCTTTTCTCTTTCCATGCCCATGTATAATGTGATGCTTACCTAGATTACCAACTCTACCACATACATAACATACTCTCATCATTTTAGCTCCCTTAATGTACAAATATTTACAAATATTTACGAATATATAGTATGCTTAAATGAATCTTTTTAATCATGATGATTTTCCTTCAGCATTATCTAAAATCATTTCAATTAATAAATAGTACAATACATGGCATTATATTAACTATTTTTGAGTCTTCATAAATTTTATAAACAACCAAATAATTCCTGATTGATGCTCTCCTATATCCTTCCTTATCCAAGCGCTTATTCTGGCATTTCCCATACATCCATGCATTGGATTTAAGATACCTGTAACATTTGTCAACTTCGTCCAGTAAATCTCCGGCTGCTTTTGGATTAACTAGTTCAACTACAATATACGAAACGATTTTATCAAGATCTTGATGGGCGAGCTCAGTAACAACCGATTTATACATTGTATTTTTCTCTTATGCTTTTTAAAGATGCTTCCCCATCAAGCACTTTTCCTTCCTTAAGTTGCTCCTCGGCTGCAATAAGTTTATCATATACATCAAACATAAACATTTTTTCCTTATACATTTCCATACTCATAATTACCATATCTCCATAACCGTTCTTAGTTACAAAAATAGGTTCTTTTGACTCATGGCACTTCTGAGATATCTTACTTGTATTTTTTAAATCACGGATTGGAATAATCTCAGGCATATTTTCAACTCCCTTCCCACAATTATGCCACACCGTCAATTTGAACGAAAATGATGAAAAAATCCGTATATTTAATATGATATGTGTCATAATGTGCAAATCGTATCCTCACTTATCCAAAATAAAGAATTCGATTCAGCTTCCCAGATTCTTGCACAATCAACATTGTGCATAATCTTCAGAATTCTTCTCGGAATTCTCATACAGTTTACTCATTTACCGAAATCTCCCCTGTGCTAATTCCTTGAAGAACATCTACATGTTTATAATTTTTTACTATCTCAATAAGACTCTTCATTTCATCGGTTATAACTTTATTTTTATGGTATACAACACTAAAAAATCTGTCCCAGTCACAGTCTTTATTCTGAATAACATGTATTTTCCCACTTTTAATTTCCTCTTCTACTAGCCGTATAGAAATGACTGCTAAGCATTGATTATCTATAACAGCTTTTTTAATTGCATCTGAGCTGTTTGCCTCAGAAGTTATCCTGATTGGTATTTCCTTCTCTGACATATATCTTTCAAAAAGTTCTCTTGTTCCGCTGCCCTGTTCTCTCATAGCAAAGCTTTCATATTGAAGTTCTTCCAGCCTAATACTTTTTTTCTTAGCAAAAGCATGCTTGGTACTGCAAATAAGAACCAAGAAATCATTTACTTCAGGAATTGAAATCAAATCCGGACTTTTCACCTTTCCCTCTACGATACCGATATCTAATTCCGATTTTAGCAGTTTTTCTTCTATGTCCATTGTATTATTTGTATAAGAGTATATTTCAATATTAGGATTCATTTCTCCAAAACTTTTGACAACTTCACTAAGTATACAGTTACCAACTGTATTCGTAGCACCAATCCTTATTTTCTCTACGTAATTATCTTGCAGCATCATTTCTTCCATATCATCAAACTTCTTTACCACTTCTCTTGCATAGGAAAGAAGCCTCTTTCCCTTTGCAGTTATATATAATTTCTTAGAAAGCCTATCAAACAAGAGCCCGCCATAATGTTCTTCAAGCTCTCTAATTGCTTGGCTTACTGTAGGCTGCGAAATAAAAAGTCTTGATGCAGCAGTACTCATTTTGCCGCTATCAACAACTTCAATAAATATTTTTAAATGTCTTATGGTCATATTTTCTTCCTCTATTCTAAGCTAAGCTTAAATCATTAATAGGTTTTACCTATCACTTTAATTAGATAATATCATTTTATTATCAATTCAACAAGTGATATATTATTATTATTGGTTGTTATAATTTAAGCAAAGAGGTGTTAATATATGAAAGTTCTTATTATTGGCGGTGTGGCAGCTGGTACTAAGGTTGCAGCAAAGCTAAAACGGGAAAACCGAAGCTGTGAGGTTACCATTTTAACAAAAAGTAAAGATATATCCTATGCTGGTTGTGGTCTTCCCTACTATGTTGGCAAGGTAATTCCAGATCGCAGTCAATTAATTGTCAATACTCCCGAGGGTTTTTCAGAATTAACTGGAGTTTTAGTACTAACTGAAGTAGAAGTTACAAAAGTTAATCCTGCTGAAAAAACCGTAGATGCACTAAATTTAAAAACACAGGAACCTCTTAAATATAAATACGACAAGCTAGTTATTGCATCAGGTGCAGAAGCCATCAAGCCACTAATTGATGGTATAAACTTAAAAAATGTATTCTTTCTAAGAACACCAGATGATGCTGACACCTTACGTAATGCCATAGAATCAGGCGAAATAAAGCGTGCAGTTGTAGTTGGAGGAGGATACATAGGACTAGAGATTGCTGAAAATTTATCCTCTCAGGGTGTTAAGATTACTGTTATTGATATGGCAAAGCATATACTTCCCGGTTTTGATGAGGAGTTTACTGAGTATGTAGAAAACTATCTAGCAGACCAAGGTATCATATCCTTTACCGAAACAAAGCTTGAAGCTATTCTTGGCGAAGGAAAGGTTGAGAAAATTCAAACAAATAAGCGTACTTTTAAAGCAGATGCCGTTATTCTTTCAGTAGGAATCCGAGCTAACACAGCTTTTCTGGCGGACTCAGATATTGAACTGATGCCAAATAAAACGATTAAAGTAAACGAGTTTTTACAAACAAATATTGAAGATATCTATGCCGTTGGAGACTGTGCTACTGTAACAAATCGGCTTACGAAAGAACCGGTTTGGTCTCCTATGGGTTCTACTGCTAATATTGCTGGTCGTATTGCCGCAAAAAATATTACCGGTGCCAAGCTAGTTTATCCAGGAGTTCTAGGAACTGCAGTTGCTAAGCTTCCTGAATTAAATGCAGGAAGAACCGGTTTAACAGAATCAGCTGCCAGAGAGGCTGGCATTCATACTGTAAGTGTCGTAACAGTTGTAGACGACAAGGCTCACTATTATCCCAACGCTTCATCCTTTATCGTTAAGATGATAGCTGACAGAGAAACCAAACAATTATTAGGCCTGCAGGTACTTGGAAAAGGTGCTGTAGATAAAATGGTCGATATTGCAGTTACAGCAATTACTATGGGAGCAACTCTTTATGATATTGAAAATATGGATTTAGCATATGCTCCGCCATTTTCAACAGCAATTCATCCTTTCTCACATACTGTGAATATTTTAATAAATAAAATTGAGGGTGTGTTTGAAACTGTAACGCCTGCTGCCTACGCTGCAAAAGAAGCTGAGGACTATAAAATAATAGATGCCTCTATTAATCCGAGCATAGATGGAGTTCCTTATATAGACCTTACCAAGGTTAATGGAGTGCTTTCTGAAATTGGGAAGGATGAAAAACTTCTTTTAGTATGTGCGAAAGGTAAAAGAGCTTACATGCTTCAAAACCGTTTAAAGTATTTCGGATACACTAATACAAGGGTTCTTGAAGGTGGTACCACTTTTAATGAAATAAAAATATAAATAACGATTTAAATGGAGGTTTTTATTATGGCATGTTTAACTATCAGCGCTGCTGACGAAAAAAGAGTAAAAGCTTTAGGATTTCTGAGCAACAAAGGAACTGATAACTTCTCAGGGAGAATCATTACCATAAATGGCAAAATAACAGCAGCTCAAAACAAATGTTTATCAGAGGCAGCTGAGCTCTATGGAAATGGTGTTGTAACTTTAACTACTAGATTAACAATTGAAGTTCAGGGAATTCCTTATGATAAAATTGAAGACTTTAGAACCTATATTGCTAAGGAGGGTCTTGTTACAGGCGGTACCGGTTCAAAGGTACGTCCAGTTGTCTCATGTAAGGGTACGACCTGTCAGTATGGTTTAATCGATACGTTTGGATTATCAGAAGAAATTCATGAGAGATTCTTCAATGGATATTCTGATGTTAAGCTTCCTCACAAATTCAAAATTGCAGTTGGAGGATGCCCTAATAACTGTGTAAAACCAGATCTAAATGATTTAGGCATTATAGGACAAATGATACCTAATTATGATGAGGATTCCTGTAATGGATGTAAAAAATGTTCCATAGAAGATACTTGTCCAATGAATGCAGCTAAAGTTGTAGATGGTATTCTTGAAATAAATAAAGAAATATGCAATAACTGCGGACGTTGCGATGGTAAGTGTCACTTCGACGCTATTGAAGACAGCAAGGTCGGGTATAAGATATACATCGGTGGAAGATGGGGTAAACTTGTTGCTCATGGAAAGGCTATTAGCAAGATTTTTACTAACAAGGACGAGGCTATGGATATAATAGAAAAGGCTATTCTTTTATATAGAGAACAAGGCAAAACCGGTGAACGATTTGCTCAAACTATTGAAAGACTTGGCTTAGAAAATGTAGAAGCTCAATTATTATCAGATAACCTTCTTACTAGGAAGAAAGAAATTCTGGAAGCAAAACTTCATATTGCAGGTGGTGCTACCTGCTAATTTAGGTGAAAGTGCTGATCTTGTCAGTTTGTTTTACGAATAAAGACGTATAGTCACATTTATTCGTAAAACAAACTATGGAAGATGTTTTTCAGCAGTTACAACCTAGGTTTCTATATATGGTCTTACATATTGTAACGTTCCTAGAACAAATGTGGCTGACACCCGTTCAAACTCATGTAGTGGATTGATTGGAATTAGTAAGTTTGAGAAAGTCTTTGTGAGAAAGATGGGTACTCGCCGCCGTGCAAGTGCATATTATTCCAAGAACTAAGCTACAAACCTAAGAGAATGTATGACTCGCTGCGGGTCGAATCAAACTCGCTTCGCTCAAACAGGTGATTCGACTTATCCTACGCTTCGTCTACATTCTCTAAGGCTCTTCGCAATGTTCTTTCCATAATATACACTTGCACTATTGTAGGTTGTGCTTTCATTTGAAGGTTTTTTAAATTCTACTTTAGATAAAACACATACTGCTTCTCACCTTTATCTTCAATTAACACCTGCGCAGAATTAATCTTAAAAATCCTATCAATTGCTTTACTCTCAAACACAGCTTGTGGTGTTTCATATATTACTACTTCTCCATTTTCCATCAAACAAATTTTATCTGAATAGGAAAGCGCATTACCTAAATCGTGAAGCACCATAATTATCGTTTTTCCCATCTGCTTTAACTTTTTTAGTATTTCTAGTATTTCAAGTTGATGATTAACGTCCAAATAGGTAGTTGGTTCATCTAAAAATATGATATCTGTATTCTGGGCTAAAACCATTGCAATATAAACCTTTTGACGCTGACCGCCGGAAAGCTCCTGAATATTTTTATCTATATATTTTTTTAGACTCATATTCTCTATAGCCTTTCTCACAATTTCCTTATCTTGTTTCTGTGGAGTACGGGAAAATCCCAAATATGGATATCTGCCGTGCATGACCAAATTAAAAACCGTTATATTAGGGATCATTCTAAGCTGAGGTAAAAAGGAAACCTTCTTTGCAAGTTCCTTGTTTGATATGTTTGAAATATCTTTGCCACTTATAGTAACGTTTCCACGAAAAGGTGCTAATAAGTTTGACGCTGTTTTTAATAGGGTAGTCTTTCCACAACCATTTTTACCTACTATGCTTGTAATACTACCTCTTTCAAAACCTATATTTATATTTTTAATTACTTCAACTTTATTATATCCCGCAGTAACATTATTTAATTTAATCATAAAGCAGACCTCTTTTGCCTTTTATTAATAAATAGATAAAGAATGGACCTCCCAAGAACGACATGATAATACCAACCGGTATTTCATAAGGTGCAAAGATAACTCGCGCAAGTAAATCACACAACAAAGTGAAAATACCTCCTAATAATGCTGATGCTGGAAGTAAAATTCTATTATCATATCCGACCAAAAGCCTTGCTGCATGAGGAACAATTAGTCCAACAAATCCCAATAAGCCAGCAAAGCTTATAGCGCTGCCTGCTAGTATTGCTGCAAGAATTAAATAGATAAAGCGTAACCTAGCTGCATTCAAACCTAAGGATCTGGCAAGTGAAATTACTCTTTGAGGCTTGTCTTTCAAATTAACCTCATTGTTTAATGAATCAACAAAGCTATAATAATACGTAATAGTAGAAGCTTCTTTTGTCTGGACTTTGCATCCTGTAAGGAGCTGTGAAAACAAGCTAATTATAAGTACTATATAAACTACACTTACTATTGATTTGAAGTTATTAACTCTCAAGCTATTGTTAATTTTTCTATTATTAAATACATTCTTCATTTATTCACACCTCGTAGTTGTTTACTTCTTTTATCATATTACTTTAGCTATTCATTGTAAAATATAATTATGTAATTATTATGATAGGTATTACCTATAAATTTTTGTCTTCCCTATGAAGCAAGGTTGACTTCGAAGTTCATGAAAACGGAAAGACGATTGCCTTAGGAAAAGTAGTTGAATTGGAGCCAGCGGATTTTAATGAAGTTGGAGCAAATATCAACAGTAGCAGTGAGAAGGTAAAAGCTTCTGAGCAAACCGATCAATCCAGTGACCTTGATCTTATTTCAGCAGATAGCCGCGTTATTGTCACGCTAACCGATAGAGGAACTCAAAAAGTGAATGTAATTAAGAAAATTCGCTTCACTCAGGACTTTACTTGTTCGCTAGGGAACCCTATGGTTCCCTTCGACGGATGCTTGCTGCTATTTTTCTCGTTAAAATGCAAAAAACCTTGATACACAAGGTTTTTTGACAAATTGTGACTAACAACTATGATTTTGATACAATTTTGCATTAATCGAATTCCGCTAAAAGTTTAGATTAATGCTAAATTGCAGTTACTACCACAGGAATTCCGGCATATTCTGTCAGTTAATCAATTTTGAATTTTGCAGAAGTCCGCGTACAATTACTGCAACTTCTGCCCTAGTTATGTTGTCTGTTAGCTCAAGTCTTTTTCCGTTCTTTCCCTTTACGATTCCAGTTTTCAAGCATGCTGATATACTCTCCTTTGACCAGTCTGCTGCTTCATCGGAATCTATAAAGACTTCAAGAATACTTTTCATCTCACCGTCTTTAAAATCAACCTTCAATCCAGTTATCTTCATCGCTCTTGCGATCATAGTCATGGCCTGTTCACGGGTAATTTTGTCATTTGGTCTAAAATTACCGTTTCCGTGCCCTGCGATAATTCCATATTCATAAGCAGTTTCTATATATGAGCAATACCATTCATCAGAACCTACATCGGTAAACGGATTCTTTCCTGTTCCAGATTTTAAGCCTAATCCTCTAACCACGATTGCCGCAAACTCGGCTCTGGTAATGTCTCTTTCAGGATCAAACGTATCTTCACTAATACCGCTGATAATCAGTCTGGAGCTCATATCATTGACTTCATCTTTTGCCCAGTGGCCTTCAACATCCTTAAATGTTTTTGGACTCCAGATAACTGAGTAGGTACTATTAGTCAAGCTGTTGATTTTTGCATAATGCTTTCCATCAATAACTATTATCGTTGTAGGAACATGTGAAAATGTTCCGTCATAATTCAGCACAATTCCTGTTGTGATTTTGCTCGGATCTACTCCCTCAGGAATTGCCAATGTCCTTTCCACATATCCGTTGAACTTAGATACATCAATGCTCTTATTTCCATTTGTACAAGTTATTTCAAAATCAACCGGTTTTACAACTACTTGATAGTTATTTTTACTTGCTGTATTCTGAACTATTTTTACAGTATCCTGAGGAGCATCCGCAATTTTAACATTTACTGTGATTTCCTTTAATTGAACCTCTTTGCCTATTTGAGATGAAATGCTATCAATGTTAATCTGTGATGCCGGCAAAGTATATGTCACATTATCGGTTTTAACCTCAAGGACTGCTTCTTTTACTTCCATATTCTTGACTGTCTGTCCATTCAACTCTCCAATAACAACATCTGCATCATTCTTTACAGGTATTGTAACAACTGCATTATTACCTTCTTTATTAAGTTTTTCTTCTATTTTTTTATCATCGACTGTAACCGTGATTACCGTCTTACCATCAACCTTAATAGTTGATGCTGTTGCAACAGTTTCGGCTTTTCCATTCACCTGTATTTCAACATAATTTTCAGCAGGTTTGGTTGGTTCTGTCTGAGTAGTTGGTGTTGTGTGTGTTGTGCTACTTATAGGTGTATAAGGTGTAACTGCATTGGATACTGCCGATTCTGCACCATTCCCTACAGCATTGATTGCTTTGACTGTAAAGGTATAGGTGATGCCATTTTGTAGTCCTGTAACAGTTATAGTTTCTCCTGTGCCTGTTGCTGTTATGGATCCCGGATTTGAAGTCACAATATATCCTGTAATTGGGCTTCCTCCATTATCAGTCGGTGCTGTAAATGTAACCGTTGCCTTACCGTTACCTGCTGTAGCCGATACGTTTGTCGGAGCATCCGGCACAGTTTGCGGTGTTGCACTCAATTCATTGGAATTAACGCTGTCTCCATCTATACTTGTTGATCTTACAACAAAATAGTATATGGTTCCATTTGTTAGTTCAGTTACATCACAGCTATATACTGATCCGGCAACTGTATTTGCTGGTATCGTATAAGAATCAGAGGTTGTGCTTGCATAAACCTTATATCCATTAGAACCTTCTGCTGCACTCCATGTAAGTGTAACACATCTGTCTCCTGCAACAGCACTCTGGAGAACAGGTGCTTCCAATGCCTGAGCTGTTTTTGTACCTGTCAGAAAAACAATTCTATCTGGATTTTCTCCATTGGATATTATCACTTTTCCGGTATGTGTTCCACTTTCTGGTGGAACATAAGTTACATCAATGTCTCCGCTTGTACCCGCTGCCAGGGATTCCCCAATGTCCGATCTGTCAATGGTAAATGCACCTTCTACAGTAATATCATTGATTGTGATGGTATCCCCTGAAACATTGGTAATAGTAACTGTTTTGTTTAAATCATTGATATCCGCATCAAAAAAGAGATTACTGTTTGATACGTTCAGGGTATACCCAGTCAGCAAACCTGCATATACTTTCATATAAACTTTCCCATCTGCCTTTTGGTATAAAAACATTACATCTCCATTGGTAGTATTGATTGCTGCATTTGCCATGGTAGATGCAGCAACTGTTGTAGCACCTCCAAAGTTCTCACCCATATCGTTGCTTACTTCAAACAATACATTGCCTTCATTAGTGTATCCTGTAACTACATTCCCATAATTGTCCGCACTTAACGACCTTCCCTGTTCAGAATCACAGACTCCAATGGAAGGACTGGTCTGTACTCCAGTGGACAGGTTGATTTTTTGAAAGTTCGTCCCCGAACCTGCAATCAGGAGATATTTGTTGATGCCACTGGAAGCAATGCTTCCAACAGAATACATAACACTTCCTCCGGGCACAACTGCTACTTCAAATGTTGCTCCATGATCAGTACTCTTATAATATTTAATTGTTGGATCATCTTTTTGAACAATAACATCCCCCGTTGAGAAATCCACATGTACATCACTAAAAACCATTTGTTCATTAAAATCATAGTGGGTAAAATCATCACCCTCGTTACCACTGGAATAGAAATTTTCGCCACACGAATCAATCATGTAAACGAAACTGCCATCTGTAGCCATATGAACATTGCCTCCCATTTCTCCAAGTGTAATTGGCCCCACTGTTGCGGGAACAGAAAAGGTAGCTCCATCATCTGTACTTTTACTAAGCTTGATATTATTGTCTTCCACCCAACACACGTAAACAGTCCCAGCAGATGATACGGCAATTTCCGCCTCATATTTGGATTCATAAACTGATACACTGGCCGCAAAACTATCTCCATTATCAGTACTTTTTGCAACACGTATACCCTCATTGCACTGATAAACAGCATAGATGGTACCATTTGGTGATACTGCAAGGTTTCTGGAGGTATTACCTTGTTCTATCGTGCAGTCTGTACCCGAATCACTAACCAGTACCTCCCCAAATCTGCTACTGTCAACTTCTGCAAATACAGGCTGTACTGGTAAAAACATAGCCAGAATACATACAATAACAATGAGCGAAAACGTACTTTTCATTCGCCTTTTCCCTCTTCTTTTTTGCTGCTTCAACATAATATAGCCTCCTTTTTTTCATGATGATTATATACTCCACAAATCTCCCATTAATAACAAGGCTTATCAACAAACTAACAAGGAGAAGAACAATAATTAATCTAATCTTTATATATCTCTCATCTTCACCAACCTTCTCATAAGCTTCATATTGTTTTATCGGTTCAAGTAATTCATTAGATTATACGCATTTGTTAAATAAAGCAAACATTATTCGACTCACCAAAAGGTGATATTTGCCACAAATTGAGTTTTTCTATAATATCTTCACAAGAGGCCCCACACACTCAAAGAGTGTATCGCCTGCTCTATTTGCAAATTAAATATTATTATAATTTTCTGTTCTTCTTATTGAAATGACAAGAATGATGAGATCTTTTTTACTAGAAATAAACTCCCTTTCAACAGTTGAGTGGAATTGATTAATTCTGAGGATAGGCTTTTTTTAATTCTTCTGCTGTCATAAAACTGCCTGGATTCGACGCATCAAAGAAACAAAGATCTCAGTTAATTATCTCCGAATACAAATCTTTAACTCCAAGAAACGGTAGATACTCTGATCAACAAATTAAAGCAAAAGAAGACTTCTATAAAAGGTTTATTGCATTATAAAAGGACTACAATATAATTGTAGTCCTTTTTGGCTAATCTACTATCAAATGATACAATGCACACCCCCCCTGTCAAAAGTTCAACGATTCTAGATAAGGGGTGTGCATTTTGGCTTAGGGGTGTGCAAGATAAACAAGTATTACTCTTCATTGTATCGTTCTAATTGATGTAGTCGCTTATCCCTTTCTACCACTACAGACCAAGGAGGATAAGCCGATTCAGGTGCTTACTTATGTTTTTCAAGCCTTTTTATATTTAAAGACTCGACTAATACGTTTGATAACCTGAACAACAATAAGAGGCACTATTGATAAAAGTGCAATGCTCATATATTGCTGATTCGTTAAGATACTTATTTCAAAGGTTTTATGCAAAGGCTGCAGGAACAACACCGCTGATAGCAAAAGAGTTCCTGATATCAATGCAAGGTAGCTATATTGATTAACCCATAAATTTTTCAAAGTAAGAGGTGCATCAAATCGGCAGTTCAAGCCATGTACAAGGCGAGATAAGCTTAATGTCGCAAAGGCCATTGTCATTCCTGCTCCCTGACCGCCATTTTGATAACCTAAATAATAAGCAATCATAGTGACAAGAGCAATAATTGACCCTTCTAAAAGCACATGTAGTCCAAAGGCCTTATCAAGAATTGGCTTCTTGGCATCTCTTGGCTTCTCTTTCATTAATCCCCCATAGGCTGGCTCGAGACCAATGGCTATTGCAGGTAAACTGTCAGTTAAAAGATTTATAAAGAGTAAATGAACCGGGGAAAATGGTGCCGCCAAACCAACAACGGATGCATATACAACCGACAAAATCCCTGCCGTATTGCCTGCCAACAAGAATCGTATAGCATTTTTGATGTTGCCAAAAATGCTACGGCCATTGTTTATCGCTTTGACAATAGTAGAGAAATTATCATCGGTTAAAACCATACTTGCAGCGTCTTTTGCAACTTCAGTCCCGGTAATACCCATAGCAATACCAATATCCGCCCTTTTGAGAGCCGGAGCATCATTAACACCATCCCCAGTCATGGCAACTACATGACCGAGAGCCTGCCATGCACTAACAATACGTATCTTGTGCTCCGGTGATACCCTCGCATAGACGGATGTTTTAGGCACCAAAGCAATCAACTCCACCTCGGAAAGGTGTTCAATATCTGCTCCTTCAATTGCTTGTTCGCCTTCTTTTAGGATGCCGATTTGTCGCGCTATTGCAGATGCAGTGACCTTATGATCCCCAGTAATCATAATTGGTTTAATTCCAGCTTCCATACAGCTTTCAACAGCTGCTTTTGATTCAGCCCTTGGCGGATCCATCATGGCGACTAATCCAAAAAGAATCATCTCCTCTTCATGTGCAAAGGTTAAGGTTTGCTCCTCTACTTCTTTCCATGCAAAGGCTAATACACGCAAGCCTTGATTGGCCAGTTCAAAGTTCATCTTATTATAAATGTCTTTATCCTGCTGTGTAATAGGACGAACACCTTCTGCTGTCTCAATATGTGATGAGCGTTCTAAAAGGACATCCATAGCTCCCTTAGTGAAAACGACAGCTTTGCCATCAATGTGCTGTAATGTAGTCATAAGCTTTCTATCGCTATCAAAGGGCAACTCTGAAATGCGTGGCGTAATTTCACGAACAATCAATTCGTCCAAATGAAAGCGTTCTCCAAGGTCAACCAAGGCAATTTCTGTTGGATCGCCAATTTCTTTCTCTTTCGTTGTAATTGCATCACTACATAAGAGCCCCGCAATTACAAGTTTATGATGAAGTCTATTTTCCTTATTTATATCATTAACATCAATCAGCTTGTTATCTGTAAAAATCTTTTGAACTGTCATCTTGTTCTGCGTTAATGTACCTGTTTTATCAGAACATATTATTGATATACTTCCCAAGCTTTCCACGGAATGCAGCTTTCGAATGATCGCATTTTCTTCAGCCAGTTTTCTGGTACCCAGTGCAAGAACGATCGTAACGATTGAACTTAGTGCCTCTGGAATTGCCGCTACTGCAAGGGATATGGAAAACATAAGTGAATCCATAACAGGCGTGCCTCTATACAGGCTCATCCCAAAGACGATGGCAGAAATAATGATGATCAGTAGAGCAAGCTTCTTTCCGAAACGATCCAGATTTTCCTCGAGCGGTGTGGCTTTTTCTTTAGCATTCTTTAACAGAGATGCAATGCGCCCTATTTCTGTACCTTTACCAACACCGGTGACCACAGCCCTTCCTCGACCATAGGTAACATGACTGCTGGAAAAAATCATATTCACTTGATCACCTATAGCTACATCATCTTTACTAATAGGCTCTGTTACTTTTTCTACACTAACCGACTCACCTGTTAAAGCACTTTCACTCACCTGCAAACTGTTACTTTCGATAAGTCTTGCATCTGCTGCGATAAAATCCCCAGCTTCAACAATCAAGATGTCACCAACAACAACGTCCGTAGAAGGAACTTCAATCACCTTGCTCTCACGCAGAACCTTTGAGCTTGGTGCCGAAAGAGCCTTCAGGCTTTTTAGTGATTGCTCAGCCTTAATATGCTGTACCGTACCAAGTAAAGCATTAAGAATTAGTACAGAAATAATGACTAGTGTACTCTCCAATTTTCCCATCATTGCCGATACACCGGCTGCTATCATCAGTATGATAACAAGAAAGTCTTTAAACTGTGAGAAAAAAATAATAACAGGAGATTGACTCTTGCTTTCTTCAATTTGGTTGCTGCCATAGGTCTCGCGCTGTTTATTTATGTCTTTATTCGTTAAACCAGTAACCTGGCTATTTGTCTGTTTAACCACTTCTTCATACTTCATTTGGTAAAAAGATTTCATTCCAGTCCTCCGCGTATCAAAGTCAGCTTCTTAAGATACCTTCATCCCATTGAAAAAATTCTGCAATAAGAATAGGGCTTATGCAAAATAGTATTGATTATACAAAGCCCTTTTATAAGTATACCTGAAGATACCTACTGCAATAAATCGGCTCTCTGTGGCTGATGTACCTAATATCAACCAAGGGCCACATCAAGGGCCATCATTATCATAAAACCAATTGCAAATCCTATCGTCCCAATATTCGAAGCCTCAAAAAGATATATTGTTTAGACAAAAATTCTTATCTGCAAAATGAGCTTTCTATTTTATTTAATACTTCTTTTTCTTCTTTTGATATTGAGTTTATACCAAAAAATCCCCCCTCAGCTTCTGCAACAAGGTTTACATGTAATAAAATTTCAGTTTTAAAATGCTTAATTTCTTCTTCGTTCATTTTTATACATAAAGATTTTATATAATGTTGCCATACGTCAAAAAGAGAGTCGATCGGTTTGCGACTAAGCCATTCTTCTAGCAATGCATAATCTACGCTTTCATCCGTCCACCCAAATTTGGCTACTGTATTTAAAATCATTGTTTTCTCATTGGTACTTACAACATTATCGGCCCATGCTACTTCAATGAGCGGAATAAGTGCAAGAGAAGCAAGTGTTTCAGGTCTAATATTTAATGCTATAAATTTATCCAAAATCATTTCATCTTGAATACCTGAAACCTGCTTAAGTGATTCTTTGGTTTCCTTCATTGCTTGCATTTCCCTGTATTTTTCCCGTATGCGTGCGTTTTCTTTGAAGAAAAACAGCTCTTCCAGACTGTTTTTATAGTTTGAGTTTTCCATAGTATACCTCCTCATTTTTTGTTCAAGTATTTTACTTATCGTTTGACATGTAAATTCCTCCTTTAATTTTATTTTTATATTAAGCTATAAGCTTAAATACCTTACATGAATCAAATTAATAGTTTTCTTTTCTTACTTCAAAGAAGCTTTTTGGATGTGCGCAAACAGGACACATCTCAGGAGCCTTCTTACCCATTACAAGATGTCCGCAGTTACGGCATTCCCACATGGTTTCTTCTGATTTTTCAAAAACCTTTTGCATTTCAACATTTTTAAGAAGCGCACGATATCTTTCTTCATGAGCCTTCTCAATTTTTGCAACCATTCTGAACTGTGCTGCAAGTGCAGTAAATCCTTCTTCCTCTGCATCCTTTGCAAAGCCTTCGTACATATCAGTCCACTCGTAGTTTTCACCTTCAGCAGCATGAAGCAGATTGGTAGCTGTGTCTCCGAGTTCTCCAAGCGCCTTAAACCAAAGTTTCGCATGTTCTTTTTCATTATTTGCAGTTGCTTCAAATATAGCTGCAATCTGCTCGTAGCCTTCTTTTTTGGCAACTGATGAAAAGTAAGTGTATTTGTTTCTTGCCTGTGATTCACCTGCAAATGCTGCCGCCAAGTTTTTTTCGGTTTTTGTTCCTTTTAAATTCTGCATTCTTTTTTGCCTCCTTCGATTTTGAATTCATTTATTTTCAATGCACTTAGGGCATATCCCTTTAAAATAAACACCTTTTTCTTGTATTTGAAATTTCTCTAATCCTTCACTCTTAAATTCATCAATCTCAACTGCAAAATCGTAGATTTTTCCGCACTTTTTACATTTAAAATGCCCATGATTGAACAATATAGCATCGTACCTTATTTCATTTTCCTCAATATAAAGCCCACGTAGAATTTTTGCTTCTAAAAAAAGTGTTAATGTACTGTAAACTGTCGTTTTTGACAACATTGGTATCTCTTTAACAACATCTTTAAATATCTCATCCGCTGTTGGATGGTTATTATTATTTGCAAGATATTCAAGAATTTTTATCCTCTGAAAAGAAGGTCTTATATTATTTTTTATCAAATATTCGGTTATATTTTCAATTTTCCCATCCACGAGAAGCCCTTCCTTCTTGTCAATAATGTATAATTAAAATGGTTTCATAACTGTAATGATTACAAATATATTGTAGTCATTTAAAATTTACTTGTCAATATGCAAGACAAACCCTGGCTGTAATTAGTAAAAAACAATCCAGAGAGCTGATCATATCTCGCCAATTGGCGGTTTGTAATCAAACACATCTACTTCCATTTCAACCATTTTAAAGATGAGGTGTTCATTTTGCACGCCCCTTCCCAAGTATCGATTTATATAAGGTTTTAAAGAAACCGCTGATTTACAACATTCTCGACTTCAAAACACTTTTAATTATGATCATGAAAATGCCTATGTTCTCTACTCCCATGAAAATGATAATATTCATCAACCAAATTAACTTTTTTTAATAACTCGATATCTTCCAGTATTTCTTCTGTAGGTAGGTCAGCTACAATAGTATGTGTTTCATCAAATAGAATTGATCTGTTTGATATTTCATGTAGAATCTCAAGATTATGTGTAGAAGTTATCAAGGTTTTTCCTGCTTTATTCAGTTTGTTTAAGAAATCAACTAGCCATCTCTGTGTCTTTGGGTCAAGTCCGTTCATAGGCTCATCTCAGAGAAACAATTTTAATTTCTTCATTGAAGGCCATACTACGATATCACCCTTGCACCTCTGATTTGCTTTGCAAGGGCGATATCGTAGCGATGACTGATATTGATTATTAGGATGTTGGACTTTTATATATCTAAAAAGGGGCTATCAAGCTTCATAGCGGAAGAAAAAGGAGCATAAGACGTGTGATTCCATTGGAGAAGCCCACAGAGGGCATATTTATAGAAGAGCGAAAGAACCGCTTTATATGTGAGGTTATGGTGGAGGATGAGGCCATAGAATGCTATGTCCCATCCTCCTGCCGTCTTGATAATTTTATTGATTTACATGGTAAACGAGTGCTTCTACTCCCGACAGAAGCACCGAACGCAAGGACAAGGTTTTCATTGTTTGCTCTTCCATTCAAACGTAATCATATTTTGCTGAACATTGGAATGGTCAACAGGGCGGTTGAGCATGATATTAAAAGAAGATGCTTTTCCTCTCTAGGCAAACGTTCAGAAATATATAGAGAGCACAAAATTGGTTCATATAAAAGCGATTTATATATTGCCAATACTAGAACCCTGTTGGAGGTCAAAAGTGTGCTTTCTTTAGGGAAGGATGCGGTGTTTCCATCGGTATTTTCTCAAAGGACACTCGATCAGCTTAAGGAGATATCATCTTTAATGGACAGTGGCTATAATTCGGCACTTGTCATTGCTTCCTTGAGTCCTTATGTAGAACAGATACAAATTGACCATGCTTCACTGTTTTATGAAGCATTAAATCCCTGCATTGATAAGGGCATGCAGCTACTTGCTGTATCTTTGTATATTTATCAGGGTGTTGCAAGAATCAAGAAAAAAATCAAAATAGCATTGTAGCTCTAAAAGGCAAAGGAAATCCTTATGTTCATCCTCAGCTTCTGACAAGGGGAATGTTAGCAGACTTTATATGTTTAAATGGAAAAGAGGATGTAGCATAATAAGTATAATTTTGCACAACGAGAGAAGTGGCCAGTTATCCAATTTTTAACGATTTCATCAAATTTTCAACGATTACCCTATTACTATGCACACCCCATCTATCTTTCAACGATTACCATACTGCATTATTACTGAAATAGACCTGGACTAACCTATTTGTCTCCTAAAAACAACTCTGTAACCTAAAATCTTCTTGCCGGCAAGCAGGAAAAAGCTTTATTACTGCCGTTTCAGAGCAAAACAAAAACCATCAATTGATAAAATCTTTTTATCAATTGATGGTAGTTAATATGTCTAAAATGAGCGTCATTGATACAATTTAATTTTTCCTCGATTGTTGATTTTCCGAGTGGGGTGCAAATTGTATCGGGGGGTGCATCCAAAATTGCGAACACCTAAAGTCTCACCAAAGCAAAAACTTATTTTTAAAATGTTCCTCTATACCAGTTGTCATGAGGAAACAGCGAAGATGTTACTTGCACTTTTTACTTTTGCTCGTACAAGGAAACATATAAATAGCTTTTGGGCTGATTTTATGTTGATGAATCAAGCCTTTGTAAATTCACATTTCTATGAATCAATGCACATCTCTTTTACATAAAACATATAATAATACTATAAGCTTATGAAAGGAATGAATGCTATGTATCAATACCCTTATAAAGCTAATACTCCAATGCGTGACGCATATAATATGTACCAGTGTCCGTACTTTGCCAATATCCCAATGTATAACCCTGATTTACGAAACCAGTTTCCTAACCAATATCTTCCTAATACGAATCAAACTAAAACCAGTACCCCAATTATCTTAAAAGACTACGGACCTTGTCCGTTTGTAGTTGATATTGATGAGGCTACCAAACAAAACAATAACTTCCGTCTCGCTTTATGGACAGGAAAGTATTTGCAGCTTACCTTAATGAGTATAAATGTTGGAGAAGACATAGGTTTGGAGATCCACCCAAACCTTGATCAATTCATACGTATTGAAGTAGGCCAAGGCATTGTAAAAATGGGTGATTCGAAAGACAGGTTGGATTTTCAAGCTAATGTAAGCGATGACTATGCTTTTATTATACCTGCGGGTAAATGGCACAACTTAATCAATACAGGCAGTACGCCACTGAAATTATATTCTATTTATGCACCACCTCAGCATCCACATGGTACAGTTCACAGAACTAAAGCAGATGCGGAAGAAGCACATGATCACTAATATCTAAGAACTATATAAAAAGCTTTAGAAGATTTCGATGATCACTTCTAAAGTTTTTTATATAATAACACTCAAGGGTAACATAATATATTAATGTTTCATATTCTATTGTAGAGTATTTATGATACGGAGGAAGAAAAATGGCGACTTTTGGTTCTTTTTTCGGCATTGTTACCACGATCAGCGATTTCTGGACAGGAAGTGAATCACCATCAGGATGTTATAAATTAATGACAATCCAAAACAGAGATGGAAATACGGTTAACTTCGTAATAACGCCAACTACCTACTTTGTAAATCATGTAATGATATCGGTTGGAGATCCGGTAATCGGATTTTATGATCTCAATGCTCCTGTCCCGTTAATATATCCCCCACAATATCGGGCAATTGTAATGGCAAGGGTTACACAAAATCAAAACATAAAGGTAGATTTTTTCAACACCCAATTAATCAGTAGTGATGGTATATTAAAGCTTATAATTAGTTCCCTTACTCAAATAATTCAAGAAAATGGTCAACTGTTTACAGCTAATATTGCAAACAGGAATTTAATTGTAATTTATGGAGCACCAACAATGAGTATTCCTGCCCAAACGGTGCCTTATAAGATTATTGTCATGTGCCAGTAGGTGTAATTCATAGTAATCCTATTATAAATTAATAATTTCAAATTTGTTGTAACTTGCAAAAAGACATGTACTGAAGTCCCTTTGCTTATATAGCATTCACATAAGTTAGCAACATCATAACTAAAAGGGTACTAAAATTAAAACCAACTTTCTATTGAAAAATCAAATTCTCATTGAAAGTTGGTTTTATTAAAGAGATATCGCATTACTTATAATCATTAGGAGTACCCCAGTTTTCAAACCGGTTATATTCCGGGTTTGTCGAGTCAAAATGTATCCATATCGGTGCATTGTCCAACTCTGGATGTGCAGCAAAGAATCTTCTATCACCATACCTGATAGCTTCCAAAGCCAATGGCAGCTCACGCCTGAAAACAGCGTTACGCACTCCAGATACTGCTGGACCGAACTGACCATCTACATACACATATACATATAGGAACTGAAATCTATTATTTGTTCTCCATTCTGCAAGCACTTCATCTCTCATGGCATTTACCTTATCATAGGCAAACTGCAGACCTATAGTGAGAAAGAGGTCTGCAGTTATATCTGAGTGTGTTAATGTATACTTACGTCCTATTATAGGTTCAGTCATTGTAACTCCTGGTCTGAATTCAACGTATAATTTATCTGGATTCAGTTTCTCCATAATTATCCTCCCTGTCCAGGAGCTGCAGGTTGTGCTGCCATTTGCCCATACTGCTGATCCAGCATTAAGAGCGCAGCAGAATTTCCGCCTGTCATTTTTATCTTATCAATAATCTCTGCTGGAACTGCTTCCTCGTCTACTTGCTCATCAATTGCCGTGCGTATAACACTCTGGCTTTGAATGTCATTCTCCCTTATCGCAATATTCAAGGCCTGTGTGTAAGTCTTTGTCACGAGTTGTTCATGCTCAAGCAGTGCTTGGAAGGTATCCAAAAGCGAACCGAAATTTACAGGCTGGGCTGGAATTTGCTTAATTTCTACAACACCACCTCTTCTGGATAAGTAATTTATGAGCGTATCCGCATGTTTAAGTTCTTCCGTATACTGAGCTCTTAAAAAGCTCCCGAAACCACTAAATCCATTCCTATTTAAATAATTGGACATAGATATATATAAATAGGCAGAGTTTAAATCTACCTGTATTAAATCATTGATTACCTTTTGCATGGACGGACTTATTCTTGAAGTTTCTCCTTGGCGCACAGTATATCCTATAACCGGTCCATTAAACATTGGTTGTGTGTTGTACTGCTGCACATAAGGGCTCCATTACATAGGTGAAGGATACATAGGATAAGCCTGCTGTCCATTTCTCATGTCATTACTATACATAATTTTTCCCTCCATAAAATAGTTGTAATGTATCAATCAAGCTTAGAACGCATTCAACATATACCCTGCATCCGTTTTGTAATACAAATAACTGTATAAGAAGGATCTTGACTTGAACACTGTCCTGCAATACATAGAGTATGCTCGTTATACCTTTACATAATATTTTATGCATAGAAGATTAAAAAGGTTCTTGTGTCAGGGGTTATATATGCACCTTCACCGAACATGGGAAGTAATTATGTTTTCTATCCCCTCAACAATTTTGAAAAACTGTTCCTGAAGAATTGCCGACAAACCAAAGGAATAATTAATCTCATATGGTTCAATACCAAAAAACAGACCTTCAATGCTTTTACCTGTCATTTCAATTTCGCTGAGTAAATGTGAGTCATGAATTGATATTGGTTGTATGGGATTCTTAAAGACTTGCTCAAGCGGAATGGTACTTATTTCTCCGGGCTCTTTACTAAGACAAGCTGCATCTACAACGATTATATATGTTGCTTTTTTGATATAATTCAGGCAGTAGTAAATATCGGTTTCTCCAATGACATAGCGGATATCGGGATTTGTGTTTCTCTTTTCCAACTCTTCTACTACATACACACCAATCCCGTCATCCATCATTAACCGGTTTCCGATTCCAAGGACAAGCACTTCTTTCATGGTATCACTTGTATGCTTTTAATACACTCCCCCTTTGAATATACATGGGTTGCACAGGATACGCAAGGATCAAAGGAACGTATGATCCTCCCCAGTTCAACCGGGTTGTCAAGGTTCTGTATTGTTGTTCCCACCAATGCTTGTTCAGAGGTTCCTCTCAAATTGTTATTTCCACGGGTGGAAAGGTTCCATGCGGAAGGAGTTATTATCTGATAAAAAGCAAGCTTTTCATTATCAATTTTAAGCCAATGTCCAAGAGCTCCCCTTGTTGTGTCTATAAGACCTCCCCCTGCTGAGGAAGTTGGAATAGCATATTCCTTCTGTACAGATACTCCAGGAATTAAGTTTTCTATAAGTATGCTTAAAATTTCTGTGATTTTCTTTGCTTCCAGAACTCTCGCAACAGTTCTGTCCATTGTGGATATCCCATTTCTATATTCACCAGAGAGCCATTGTCTTGCCAGAGGTCCTACTTCATAGGGCATACCATTATATCGAGGAGCCTTTACCCAGGAATACCCTTGTCTTTTACTCATTTCTGCTTCCGGCACTGTATCCATAGGCTTATATTCATCCATCTTATCCTGGTACCATGAGTAATCAATCTCCTCAGTTATTTCACCTGGATTAAACATATTCACCTTTCCCTGCGAGTAGACTAAAGGATTCACATAAAGAGTCCCAAGCTCCTTATATCCGTTGAAACACCCATAGCTCAGAAGGTTTCCATATCCTCCACCAATTTTATAGTAATCACTATAATACCGGGCAATGGTGTAAGCATCCGGTACCATTCTGCTAATTATAAATTGCTGTATGGTATGTAATATGGATTTGATTTTGATAATCCTGTCTGTCGTTGCCTGAGTAGTAATTCCACCCACAAAAATCCCGTGATTATGTGGTGCCTTCCCTCCGAGTACTGCAAGCATTTCATGAGCACTCCTGCTGATATCCAGGGACTCGAAATAGTGAGCAGCTATCTCATCATTTTTATCTTTAGGAAGTCTGAAATCATTATGATCCGTCACATATAGCGGGTATTTGTCTGGTAGCCTAACGAAATCAGGGATAGTGTATTGATAAAAATGCCTAATGTGGTTTTGCAGGAACTCACACCCATGAAGGATATCGCGCAGATACCTTCCTTGCTCGGTTGGAACAACACCCATCGCAGCTTCAAGAGCAAGGGTTGATGCCATGGAGTGGGCTGTAGAGCATATGCCGCAGATGCGCTGTGTAAAATATACAGCATCAAAAGGATTTCTTCCTACAAGCATCTTTTCAAACCCACGAAAAAGCAGTCCCTCAGTTTTAACATCAACCACTGTATTATTTTCAATTGTTGCATCTATCTCCATGAACCCACTGATTCGAGTGACTGGGTTTATAACAATCCTCTTTGTCATTCTTTTACCTCTCTTGTAGTATTATAGGTGATGAACGGTTCCATTTGATCTGGAAATCCAAACTGGGCACAGCCAATGCACGGCGTGTCATCTTCGATGGGCCAGTTCACATACTGGTTCCACTTTCGTACCGGGCAGTCAATACGGGTAACAGGTCCCCTGCACCCTAACTTGAACATACAGGTGCTTTCACCCAGCTTCTTTGCAAAAATTCCTTTATCAAAAAACGATCTCCTGGGGCAACGGTCATGGATTAAGGTACTGTAAAACAATAACGGCCTATCCCTGCTATCAAGCTCGGGCTCACCGTATAGGAGAATATGTGCCAGTGTTCCTAAAAACCAGTCCGGATGGCAAGGGCATCCCGGAAGCTTTATAACCTTTCTTTTTAGTACACTTTGCACACTGACACATGCGGCAGGGTTTGGTTTAGCTGCTGAAACTCCCCCATGAGTAGCACAGGCCCCAAGTGCTATAACATGTGAAGCTTTTTCTCCCAGCAGCTTGATTGCCTTAAGGGCAGTAACAGGCTCACCCTTCCATCGGCCGATCACATTATATAGACCATTATTTCTTGTTGCCACCGCTCCCTCTACTGCAAGAATATACTCTTTATCAGTAATGCCTATTAATTGCTCCATGGCACTTTCACCTTCAGCTGCCATCAAGCTATTATCATAGACAAAGTCGGTCATCTGAGAGATTAAATATTTGAAATCAGGATTTGATCCATCCAAAAGTGAAATGATGTTTCCTGAGCAACCTGTTAGTTCAAGCCAAACCAGATTCTTCTTAACCAAGGTACCATTTCTGATTTCATCCTTCACTTTATTAAATAAATCCGATGCTGTCTGAAGACGGGCAGCATACTCGGGACAAGTCTGTGTTGTATTCATCCAATCAACTTCCCAACCACTTTTAATTTGTTTAATATGGTCTGTCCTGCATGGCATGATGCAAATTCACTTGTTAAGTCTTTTCCCGCCGTAAGGCCAAAGTGTGATGCAGCAGCCCAGGCAGCATTATTTGTGACATCATATATTGTTCCGTTCACTGCCACATAAGCAGGATTTCCATTTTTTCCGTTAAACTTCGCCAGTTCCTGAAGTATAAGGTCTCTTTGGTTCTGCTGGTTCTGTTGTGGCAAAGCTGCAGGGCTTACCTGCATCTGACAGCATATCATGCCACTTAAAAAATCAATCTCGTTCATTTTTGCCCTGAGTTGATACAGAAGCATATTTCTGGTGTACATACACGGTGCTGCATATACTAAATTAATATAGTTCTCCACTTCTGCGGTAATTGTTTTTATCCTCTCGCATATAGTGTTATCATAGCAATTCATAAAACCCACTCCTACAAATATATTAATTTAGTTGAATAAATATTAGCTCATTAAAACAGAACAGATAAAGATAATATATACTATGCTGCACTTACTGCTTCAGTTACTCAAATTAATACATATAAATTTGTACTTTGCGAAAGATAAATGTTAGACTCTTAAAAAAGGATGTGTTTTTATGGCCCTTTTAGGAAACCCTTTTGTGGCAAATATACCAAGACAAATGTCTAATGATGAATTGGCTCAGGCGCTGCGAGTCGATATTGCAGGAGAACTTGAAGCAATCATCGGATATGAGGCTCACGAAATGGCAACAAATGATGTAATCGACGGCCGCTATCCTCTAATTCTTCCCGAAGTTGATACTCTAAATGAAACTATATAGGTAAAACGAGGCGAGATGATCACTACAGAATATTCCATTTCAGGCATAAGATGGTTGTTGCCATTTTTTACCTTAAACAAATATGCAAGACCATCTTTCCTTTTGCATATTTGTTTAAGGTACGTAAAATTGCGACCCCCTATATAAATAAAAATATCATTTCAAACCTTTTAACGATACCTAAACCTTTTAATTATTCCAAAGAATTTATTTAAAGGGGAGTATAAAATAACTATACCGGGTTCGTAATTTACAAATTATACCACCATTAAAGTTCGTTTTATCCCCAATACAAACGCAAATATCACCCAAAGTGCTTAATACAAACCGTTTCATGGCAAAATAAAAAACTGCCATTGTATCAACGACAGTCTTTTAATTTGGTCAGGCTGTCCGAAAAGTCCACAAAAACAACCTTTTATTTAACACATTATACCATAATTATGATATAATGTATATAATACAAATTATGTGAGGGCATTATGAAATATATACAAGGTCAGGATCATAGATGCTTTTGTTGAAAGTCTTCAACTTACAGAAACCGGCTTTATCCATTCTACTCCAAATGAAACAGGAAGACCACCCTATTCGCCAAAGGACATGCTCAGATTGTATGTATATGGTTACTTCAATAAAATACGCTCCAGCCGGAAGCTGATGATAGAATGCACAAGGAACATTGAACTATTCTACCTCCTTAGAAAACTTACGCCTGATTTCAGAACTATTGCAGATTTTCGAAAGGGCAACGCAAAAGCCTTAAAAAATGTGTTCCGTGCTTTTGTAAAGCTATGAGTGTACTAGTTCTAATGGCCCTAAAACAGTAAGCTTCGGACCAAATACAAAATATGTACCTGTCCATATGTAAGGTAGTCCAGGCTGTATGTTGAACCCAATTCCTCATGACATTCCTATGAATCCATTCAATCACACTCTTGGTAGAAAAGATTTCTCTACTAAAAAGAAAATCGTTCTTAAAATCAAGGAAGATATTCAAAAGATAAAAGAACTAATGTGCCTGTCTGAACATCCTTTTGGAACAGTCAAATGGTATCATGGAGCACATTATCTATTATGCAAGGGTAAAGAAAAAGCAACCGCAGAGCTGGGACTTAGTTTCCTTGCCTATAATATGAGAAGAGCAATAAATATGGTGGGAGTAAGGAAATTAATTCAAGCAATACAATAAGGATTCAAGATAAAAAAGATAAATTCATAAAAAATAGCAGCAAAGTATAATGAAAAACATTAAATTTTGCTGCTATTTTTCTCATTAAAATGCCAAAAACCCTTGATACACAAGGGTTTTCAGACAAATTGTGTCTAAAATGAGCGTCATTGATACAATTTAATTTTTCCTTGGTTGATGATTCTAAGAGGGGGTGCAAACTTTATAGTGGGGTGCATCACCATAAATTACATTTTAATCTATTCTCAATTATTTGTATGTTTCCTTGTACGAGATGCGTTACCACATAGGTCGTATACAATTTAGTAATACATTTTTGATAATAATACTTTTCTACGAAACTCACCTCATGAGGTGCTAGTGGATTACCTTACCCAAAATTTTGTACCAAATTCAATGCTAATCTAGCCAACCAACTTCTAATTTCAATTACACCAAATACACTATATAAAAACATAGTTTATTTTTAGAAAACACATTTACATATCAATAAAGATGCCTTATGCTTTAACTAAGTTAAAAAAATTCAACTTAGTTAAAGCCTTGAAAAAACGTCTATACAGATGAATTTTCAAGGCTTTTTGAGATTACTTTAAGGGTTTAATATAGATAGATATACTTGTTTTTAGTTAATCAGATTCGATTTTTGCAGAAGCCTTCTTGTGATCGCTGCTACCTCTGCCCTAGTGATATTGTCTTTCGGAACAAGCATTTTATTACCCTTTCCTGATACAATTCCTGCTTTTATACATTTCGCAATGTGTTCCTTCGCCCATTCTGATGATTCTCCTGAATCACCAAAATCTGCAAGCAGTGCTTTTGCATCTTCAGATTTATACTCAGCCTTCAGCTTAGTAATAACCATTGCTCTGGATATCATTGTCATGGCCTGTTCACGGGTTATTTTGTCTTCCGATCCAAATTTGCCGTTGCCATAACCCGATATGATTCCGTATTCATAGGCAATTGTTACTGCATCATAATACCATGCATCCTTTTTCATATCAGTAAAGATATCTTTTCCGGCTCCCGAACGCATAAGCCCAAGTGCCCTTACTACGATTGCAGCATATTCTGCCCTGGTAATATCTCTGTCAGGGTCAAACTTATCTTCGCATACCCCGCTGATAACCAGCCTTGAGCCCATGTCATTCACTTGATCCTTTGCCCAGTGATTTTCAACATCCTTAAAGGTTTTAGGGCTGTATATCACTGAGTAGGTACTATTAGTTAAGCTGTTGATTTTTGCATAATACTTTCCGTTAATCTCAGTGACGGTTGTCGGAACATGCGAGAAGGTTCCGTCACCGTTCAGCACAATACCTGTTGTTATTTTGCTTGGATCTACTCCATCAGGGATTGCCACTGTTCTTTCTACATATCCGTTGAATTTTGAAACATCAACAGTCTTATTTCCACTTGTGCAGGTAATCTCAAAATCAACTGGTTTAATAACCACCTGGTAGTTGTTCTTACTTGCTGTATTCTCTACCACCTTCACAGTGTCCTGGGGTGGTGCTGCGATGGTAACATTAACCTTTATATCCTTAAGTTCCACCTGCTGACCAATTTGACTGGATACAGCATCAATATTTATTTCTGATGCTGGCAGCGTATATGTAACATTGGCAGTTTTAATCTCAAGAACAGCTTCCTTTGTTTCCATGTTCTTGACAGTCTGCCCGTTTAACTGCCCAACCACTACATCTGCGTTATTATTTACGGGAATGGTTACAACAGCATTTTTACCTTCTTCTTCAAGCTTATGTTCTACCTTTTTATCATCCACTGTAACGGTTGTAACGGTCTTTTCATCAACCTTAATGGTAGTTGCTGTTGCAGCAGTTTCGACTTTGCCATTCACCTGTATTTCAACACCAGTTTCCGTAGGCTTTGTTGGTTCAGTCGGGGTTGCTGGTGTTGTATTTCCGCTTGAACTTCCTCCGCTTGATGGCCTACGCGGCGTAACAGAATTTGAAGCTGTTGAATCTGCTCCATTCCCTACAGCATTGACTGCTTTGACTGTAAAGGTATAGGTCGTACCATTAGTCAAGCCTGTAACCGTAATTGTTGTACCGGTGCCCGTTGCTGTTATATTGCTAGGACCGGATGTTACAATGTATCCTGTAATTGGGCTTCCTCCATTATCGGCTGGTGCCGTAAATGTAATCGTTGCTTCACCGTTTCCTGCTATAGCTGATACATTTGTAGGCGTACCTGGTACAGTTTTAGGCATTGCACTGACTTCCACAGAATTGGTACTATCTCCACCCTCATTTGTTGCTTTGATGACAAAGTAATAGATTGTTCCATTTGTAAGCGCAGTAGCATCATAGCTGTAAACATCCCCCGCAACTGTTGTTAATGGTGATTCATATGCCTCAGTTGAAGCAGCCTGATATATTTTGTAGCCTGTAGCACCCGATACACCAGTCCAATTCAATACTACCTTTGCGTTTCCTGCTGTTGCCGTTACACCTGTTGGTGCAGAAGGTGCAGATACTTGCGGTGTCGCACTTACTTCATTAGAATAAGCACTGTCTCCTCCAGGATTGCTTGATTTTACTACAAAGTAATATGCCATTCCATTGTTTAGTCCTATCACTTCACAGCTATATACCGATCCCGCAACTGTGTTTGCAGGTGTAGTATAAGTTCCGGAAGCTGTACTTTCATATACCTTGTATCCATCAGAACCTTCTATTGCACTCCATGTCAATGTAACACGTCCGTCTCCTGCAACCGCAGTCTGCAGAACAGGTGCTCCCGGTGCTGCTACCTGTGGTGTCGCACTTACTTCATTTGAATTTATGCTGTCTCCCCCTGCATTACTTGCTTTTACTACAAAATAGTATGTAGTTCCGTTGGTGAGGCCTACAGCATCATAGCTGTACACATTTTCAGCAACAGTTTGTTCCGGTGCTCCGTATGTACCCGATGTAGAGCTCTTATATACTTTGTAGCTTGTAGCTCCTGAAACATTGCTCCATGTTATTGTGACCTGGCCGTCACCAGCAACTGCAGACTGAATGGCAGTTGCTGCCGGTGCGTTTATTACTTCTCTTGTCACCTTGATGGTGTATGTCTTAGGGCTCTTGCCAGTTTCGGTAACCACTACGGTGATGGTCTTTTCAACTCCTGCTGTCAGGGCAATACTTTCCGATGCCTGACCGCTGGTTACCAGTGTTCCGTCCACTGTAATCGTTCCTGCTCCCGATGGGGTGACGGTGATACCAGACACTCCATTTGCAACGGTTACTCCGTTGTAGGTATATGTACTTCCTGCAAAAGTGAAGTTTGCAGGGGTGCCACTTATCACGATGTTTGCCAGGTCTGCACTTGCCGCCTGGGTGTAGCTCGCACTTCCTATGTCGCTGTCAAGGTTTCCTGCTTTTACGGCAATTGCCTTGATGGTTACTGCCGCATTTACTGTGACAGGTGCAGTGTATTCTAATGTGGAACCGCCTACCGTCGTGGCCGGGTTGGTTCCGTCAGTAGTGTAGTAAATATGGTCTGCTCCAGCTGAGGTGATGGTCACTGTGCTGCCGAAGGCAATAGCATCGGATGCAGGACTGAAGCTTGGTGTTGCTTGTGTATCCGGCACTGGGTTTACAGTCAGGTTGACGGTCTGTGCCGTTTGGCTTGATGCTGTATGTGTAATGGTTACCTTTATGTTGTTGTGGGCTGCATTGGTCAGTGTGTCTCCATTTACCGGACTTGCGGTATAGCCTGCCGCTGTCCCGTCTGTGAAGGTCACTGTCCCTGTTGACCCGTCATTATAGGTTTCTGTTATCGCCATGCCGTTCAACGCAAGGATTCCGTCTGTGCTTTCGGTGTAGCTCATCTTGGTTGGCTGGATGGTTACACCGATGCCTGTTACAGATTGTGCCGCGGTTGTATCAAAGGTAACCATAAAAGTCAGTTTATTTCCTTCAACATCGCCACCGCTTACGGTTCCTGCACCGGCTGTCCCTGCATTTACCGTCGGGGTGAAGCCTGATGCTTGGAACTTATTTCCTACGGCTGATGTCAACTCTATTTCTGCCTTGTATATGGTATCTGCTTTGAATTTCTCTTCCGGGGTCAGCGTTGCAGCTGTTCCGTCATTGTTCTTCCATGTAAGGCTTGTTACGGTGTAGGTTCCTGCTTCAGCTGTCAGGCTTCCCACTGCTATGGGTGTGCCGCCTGCTGAAGGTGCTACCATTCCCGTCACACCTGCTGCTGTGATAGGAATGATAGACCACTTAGCCCAGAAGGCCTTATTGCCGGTATCTGTTGTGCTGATTGTTGTTACAGCATTGCCGGTTAGGCTTTCGTTGTCAAACCAGCCGCCGAAGGTGAAGTTCGACTTTGTTGGTGTCGGCAGCGTCACACTTGTCCCGTGGGTGTAGCCTGTAGGTGCGTTATCAGGATTTGTACCATCGTTGAGGTTATAGGTGATGGTATAGGTTACTACTGTCGCCGAAGCGCTGACTGTCAATAATGCGTCAGGACTGCCCGGATCATTGGCAATTTTCTTAATTGTACCCGTGCTACCTATGTAGCCACCAAATTCAACGAAATAGTACAAGTTTCCATCGAACGTATACGGCACATCGTTCCATGCCTGATTATTAAAATTCACCTGCATGCACTGTTCAGCTTCATTGCCATTGGCATTATTGGGTTCGCCGCTGTACCAGAACGAAGCCAATGGAGCGTCATCATAAAAGGCATCGTCGACTAAAGATCCTTCTGTGTTATTACCTGTGTAGTATTGAAGTCCTGCTTCCGGACCACACGCCCAATAGAAATAATCAGTCGTCGTATTCAGCGCGGCATAGTCATTGCTGGTCAATGAGGACGGATCTTCTAGGATGGTAGTACCGCCTGCTTTGAGTCGAGTCCCTCCCGACCAAGCACCGTTTTCGGAGATATTATGCAATACATTATTTTCATCTTCAGAGGTAATCGTCGGCAAATAGCCGGTCATTCCCATAAACTTCATATTTTTTGCAGCGTTATAGGCATCAACCCAGCTGACTCTATTGGTGCCCGCATATAGATAATAATGGGTCGTACCATCAGGATGGTTATAGAAGGCAGTAAGTTTCATGGTCGAACTTAAGCCGCTTGTCTGGTTAGCATCTGTTGTCATCGTGACAGTCTGTGTACCCTCCGGACTCAGAGCAAATTGAACAGCACGCAGATAAGCCTGGACGTTTGATGCACTCTGTGCTGAAGCAAAAACCACCGTCTTGGTCAGTCCATCAAGGTCAGTTAGTACTGTTGGATCCCCACCGGGTGTCGAATTCGGCAGGGTGATTGTACTGCCTTCAGCTGCCGCTTTATCTACGCTGATAGTCACAACGCCAATGTTGATTGAAGATGCAAGTGTCAAATCAGGAAAGCTGTAGTCAGTATCGTTTGAGAATACCGAATTGCCCAGATTGACTGACAAATCGGACGTCCACTTTGCCCAAAAGGCCTTATTGCCGGTATCTGTTGTGCTGATCGTTGTTACAGCATCGCCGGTTAGGCTTTCGTTATCAAACCAGCCTCCGAAGGTAGCACCGGACTTAGTAACATCGGTGGGAAGTGTGGCGCCCACGCCATAGGTATAAGACGTGATGTCTCCGCTGTTGACGGTTCCGCCGTTTGTATTAAGAGTAACCGTATAAACGGAGTTAACCGTTTTTGTAGCACTTGCAATCTTGCTGGCTGTTGAACCGCCATTAAAGCCGGAGAATTCGACAATGTAACCATCAAGCTTGTCAAAACTCAAACCTGTATCGTTATTATAGGCACTAAGATCGTCCCAATACGCACCTTCCCAGCCGATATAGACGAAGTCACCGCCGTTAGGTTCTCCGCCATGCCACGGCGAGAAATCAGTTGTATTGTATGCTATTTCCTGTCCGGCTTCGGGACCGTCAATCCAGTAATAACGCACGACGTCCGAATGCTCATAGATATATTTTCCGCTTGTCGTGCCGGTACAGACAGTATCATCACTGTAGGTTTGAGAGAAATCTTTAAGAATACTGACGCGTTGATCGGATGTTGCGCCAGAGAGGTCGGTATACGTAATCTCATTGCCGTCTATGCCCCGAGTGATAGTCGGAGAATCAACGGTGCCTGTGTTTCGCTGCCAGAGGCCGCCCATCCAAGCATCGTACCAGTGGTCATCGCCGACGCCGCCCGTGTCTGTCAGCTTGAGAAGGATTGAGTTTTCCGCCTGACTCGTAGCCGTGGCGATATATCCGCGTCCGCCGAAGTAATGGGTGTCCGCTGTGCTGCCGGCGGCGACCACCGCACTCGGCCAGTCGATTCGGAGGCCAACGGGGACATATCGGTAAAAGTGTCCTTCAAAATACAAATCGCCGTCTATGGGTGATACCGTACTGGAGGTGGCCGTGATCTTCTGCGTCGTATCTGCCGGCGTATAAATTATTGCACTCAGAAGCGTCTCCGCCACTGCAACATCGCTAAAGGAAAAGACTATGCTATCGTATTGCGTCGAGTTGGAATATGTATCAATATAGTTTGAGGCGTTCGTGCCGCCTTGATAGGTGAGAGCTGTACCAATCGACGGTATAGTAAAATACCCGCTGTCTACGGAAATGGTCACCATTCTAGACGTCTCGGACATATCCAATCTGCAGGTATAGGACGGCGAATTTGACCAGTCAATATCAGTGAGTTCAACTGAAGCCGCCGCTGCGCCCGTCACCGTGCAGGTCGCGTCCACCGCGTTGCTCAGCGTATTTATCGTCAGTGACGATGTCGTCTCGTTGCTCGTTCCGTTTCCCGACCAGATGTAATCGTATTCGTTGACACCCTCTCCGACGGCGGTGATTATCAGCGTATTTCCACTTGGAACGACAGACCCGCTTGTTATCGTGTTCCCGTCATACGTCGCCGATATGGTGCTTCCGGAGGCGGCCCCGGCATCCGTCACCGCAAAGTTTACGCTATAGTAGGTCTGCGAACTGACATTGCTAATATTGCCGACCCCATCGACTGCGCGGGCATAGACCGTGACAGCGGAGTGCCCAGAAACGCTGACCGTACTGCCAGTTGACCAGGTTCCGCTTGTGCCATTAAGCTGATATTCGTAGTGGTCGACGCCAGAAGCTACGTCCGTCGAACCTGTAACCGTTACATCGGTACCTGAGATTGAAAATGTTGGAGCCGTAGGTACAACGCGGTCGGAGTCATAAACGCCAGCGTCCGAAAGACCGCCTTCGACATAAGAATTTTCAAAGTACCACTTGTTAATCTTGTGTTCTTCATAGTATAACCCTGTCGCAGCGGTGAAACCAACGTAATATTCGCTGCCGCAGTAAGTTGAAAGGTCGATTTCTTTTTGAAGGCTCGCCGTACCCGGTCTTGTGTTGGAGGTGCTTATATAGACACTTAGCAAATGCGTATCGCCCTTATAATCAATCCAGACGTAGAAGGGACCGTCAGCGTTGAAATAATCGGCATCTAAGCCTGCACTATATGTATCAGTACTGTCGCTTGTTAATGCACCATCGAGATTGATGCCTATATGATCACCGTCATTCTCACTGTCATTCTTATACGTGTCGAACTCAATACCGACACTGTTTTCTATACCTGAATAACCGAGACCTTCGCCCGTTGAACCAATCCCGTTTGTGTCCGCGGCGATAATGAATACCAAACCATCAGCGCCAACGTTGGATGCTTCTATGTCATTATTCCGGTTTGCAAGGGTGAAGTTGAAATAAGTGCTGAAGCCATCCGACTGTTTGATTTTTTTATTAAAAAATGCCGAGCCTGTGTAATACTCTCCCGCAGGCGTCAGTATCAGGCTTCCACTGGATACACTGACCACGTTGTCGTTTGAAGTGCTGTTGACGGCACCCTGTGTTGTTAATGTCGAGGCGTCCCCAAAATCTACCGTGCTGTAGTAGGTGATATATTCGGAATCCACCGCCAGCACCGTTTGCACCGGGAGCATGACAAGAATCATCAATGCCGATAAAATGAATGCCATGGTTTTCCTAAGAATTTTTTTCATTCACATCTTCTCCTTGATAGAAATTTTTTGTCTGCTTTGTCATTTTTTCCTTAACACTCTCTTGAGCTGTTCCAACTTCACAGGTTTAATAAGGTAGTCCCATATCCCTGCTTCAAACGCACTTACGGCAAAGTCTTTCACTGTGCTCATCAATACTACTTTCACTTCTTTATCAATAGTCCTGATTTTACGATATACAAACAACCAATTCACTTGCTCCGCATCTGCATCCAGTAGCACTATATCTGTCGTATGCTGCTTTAGGAAATTTTCAGCTTGTACAAAAGAATCAACAGATACAATGTTGTTCTCATCTCCGAATGCATTTACAAAACTTAACACATTCAAAACTTCTTCCTTTTTGGAACATATCAAAACTATCTGCAAATATAGATTTCGCCCCCTTCACCTAAAATCAAACATTAAAATTCGACATCTTCTTCATTATAAAACATAAAATCTTTACAAAATCTTTACAAACACAAAAAAACCGGCTTCTTTTTTCAGAAACCGGCAATTTATCAAATTATTTTATTAAAAATTCGTTCAGTTTTTTTGTATAATAGTTTGAATTTTCTATATCTGATGTATTTTCGTAATACTCCTTTAAGCTGTTCAGTATTTTCACATATTCCATTTCATATTGCTGCTGAACGCTTACTGTCCATGAATAATATCTGTCTTCAAATACTGTTCCCTTATAAAGCCTAACGGTCTTTTCCAAATACGCAATCCTATCTGCACCATTTAGATCGTCTATCTTTTCGGCATATTTGTCGAAAACTAGCATATCGCAATCGATATCTTCCAAATTTATTCTCATTTTCCCCCGCTCTGATTCTACCGGAATTCGGATGCCATTGATATTTTCCTGCTTCTTAATGTAATAATACGCTAGATAAAGATTTGACACTCCTTTTTCTCCATCCGTCTCAGGCCATAGAGCCTCTGCAATTTTTTCCTTGGAGACAAATTCCCCTTTTTCACACAGGAGAAAAGCGATTAATTCCTCCGCTTTTCTGGTTCTCCAGCCAGTATTGATTTCATTTCCATCCACCAAAATAGAAAAGTGCCTGAAGCATCTGACTTCCATCTTTTTGGTTTTTCTCAATTCATCTCCGGGCTTGATACGTTCGAGGGTTTTTGCCAGACGGAATTTTGTCGCCGGCTTCACAATATAATCTATCGCATTTATTTCAAAAGCCTGTACCGCGTAATGATTGTAAGCCGTCACAAATACAACATTTGTACGGATACCTGCGTCCATAAGCTTCTCTAACAACTCAAAGCCATTCAAACCGGGCATTTCTATATCAAGAAAAACAATATCGGGAGAAAGGGTACTTGCTTCTTTTAGAAATTGCATGCCGTTTTCATACATTGCCTGAACCTCAATACCTCCCATATCCTCAAGTTCCATGTGCAAGCCTTCCAATGCATAAAACTCATCATCCACGATAACAGCTTTTATCACTTACTTTTTCCTCCTTTCGGCAGCTCCAAGATTATTTTTGTTCCTTCTCCAGGATGGCTCTGTATGTCAAGCTGACCTCCGTAAAGTCTCCATAGACGCCTTTGTATATTGACTAGCCCCACTCCGCTACCTGCATTCTGACTTTCCGTCTTTATTTTTTCTAGCTGTTCAGACGACATTCCGACTCCATCATCTTCAACCTCAATCATAAAGGAATCCAGGAAATTTTTAACCCTTATCGCTACAGTTCCTCCTCCATCCCTTTTTCGTATCCCATGGCGGATGGCATTTTCGACCAAAGGCTCCAGTATTAAAGGTGGTAGCATCAGTTCCTCTGTATCCTCAAGCTCATATTGTACTGTAAGCTTATCCCTGAAACGGGCCTGCTCTATTCTCACATAAGCCTGAATGAAATCCATCTCCTCATCAAAGGTAATATATCTTTCAATATTGCGAAAGTCAAAGCTGTGATGCAGGTAGCTGGATAAATCCAGCACCAGATCTCTTGCTCGGATGGAATCAATACGACAAATAGCGGCGATAACATTTAAAGCATTGTAAAGAAAATGTGGCTTGATCTGTGCCTGTAAAAACGCCGTTTCACTTGAAATAGAGGCTTCCTCCGCACTCTTGAAAAGCAGTACGGTCTGTTCCTTTTCCTTCCGTAGAGAAGAAATACGGGCTGTCAGTGCTATGGACAGGAGAACAGATTCAATAGCTGACGATACCATAACAATGGAGAGACTCCAATCTGTATTCGGTATAATTCCCCATACTCTTGCGGTAAATATTACTAATGAGAAGCACATAACAGACCAACCCGCTAGGAAATACTTAGCTTGACCAATCCCTGCCGATGTGGCACGAATGGCCATATATAATATGAGCAGCGCTGTCAATACCGAAAGAGGCATTGATATAACACTGGCCTCATATCTGTACCCTAGAAGCATGAGGATGACATCCAGATAGCAGAATAAAATCAACGCTTTGGCAAGCCTGTCCAAAACCGGAAAGTTACTGTTCGTTTTTAGAAAGGCCATGGCAAAAAACAATTCAGAAACCAGCATAAACAGCCCCACGGTGACAACATTGGAAACCAGTGCATCAGCAAAGCCTCCCATATAAATTCTGGATATTCCAAGCAGTGCATTCTGGTAGAAGACCATCAGCACAAGGTAAACAACATAAAAAATATAGGTGCTGTCCCGTAAAGAAAGAAAGCTTAAAAAATTTAGTAGGGCAATCGCCAGCATCAACCCAAAAACAGTGCCTACAAATAGGATGTTTTTTTGCTTGTTTACTTTAAACTGCTCCTCATCCATTATCCCGATGTTATAGTTCTGTGTAAAGGGAGAGTGAAGCTGAAGGTATATATATTTTCCAGGCAGTATATCCTCAGGAAGCATAAATACCGGATAGGTATAGCTTATATCCTGCTTTTTTCCATGAAAACCCCACCCTGAATGCAGGTCTTCATATCTGCCATCAGTGTCTCCTTCAACAGGTATATAAAGTACAGCAGTTTCAACGGTCGGATTGTTAATAAAAATGTATAACTGATTTGCATCTGATGGTATTTTTTCGAGCTTCATTCTAATCCACCAAGTAGAACGATTCTGCCCGATATAAAGTGTTGTATCATCATGCGGAATAAATGCTCCGCTGATTTCAGGAGTTTCTATGTCCGTGAGGCTCAGTTTGCCTGATTTGTCTTCTTTGTATTCCAGAGAGTACATAATATCTGCAGATTTGTGATTATCCTCGGTATCAGGGATAGTTGAGAAAATTTTCACAAGCAATACAAAAAACAGCAGGGCTCCCGGAACTACATATATTTTTCTTTTTGTTATGTGGAATATATTTATATTGATATTAAGACCTCCTATTTATGAGTTTTGGGTTACCACATACCATCTAAACCAACTTTGTATGCTTTCCTCAATTTGATGCACATTTTCACATATCATATATCGACTAAAATTTAAAAAACATTAAGAACAAAGCCGATTTGGCATCCCAGATAATTTATCTCCGGACTATACAAGGCTTCCTCTGATCCGAAAATCTTTAAATCTGATCCAGTAACAAATTTTTCATCAGTACGCCAACTGGCTGATTTGTTATTGATGTATTCCCTGATTCTACTCAATAATTTATAAAGTAAATGGGCATATATTATGAAAAATAAGGCAATAATCTTTATGGGTGATGATATGTTTAAAAAGCATCGAAAAAGAAATGCTGAAAATGTCTTAAACAATAATGGAATTAATACACATTTAGAAAAAGATTATCTAGTTAAATCACTAGATAGTAATATTTCCTTGTTTAAAAATATCTTCAAAAATGATGAAACATTGATTATTAGAGAGTTTGAGAATAAGCGATTAAAAGCTGCTCAGTGCTGTATCATATATATTGATGGAATGGTAAATACAGAAATTGTTAACGAGAATGTTGTTCAACCTGTTCTCCGTAATGACTTATCAGAGGATATTGAAAGTAACAACTTATTAGAAGAATTGAAGAAAAAAGTAATTGTTTCAAATAATGTAACATTGGAAACAGAAATTAATAAAATTGTTAGTTTGGTTATTAGTGGAGATACGCTTTTCTTATTGGAAGGATACGATAAAGTATTAGTCATAAGTTCAAAAGGCTGGCAAACCAGATCAATCAGTGAGCCTGAGTCTGCTAGAGTTGTTCGTGGTCCAAGGGAAGGTTTTACCGAATCAATTATGGTAAACTTGTCAATGGTTCGGCGTAAAATAAAAAATCCTGATTTGAAATTTAAGTTTAAAGAAATTGGAGTGAGAACAAACACAAAGACTTGCATCAGTTATATCGAAGGTTTGGCTTTAGATGGTGTTTTAGAGGAATTGGAGCAGAGGCTGGATAAGATAGAGATTGATAGTATTATCGATTCTGGTTACATACAGGAATTAATCAAAGACTCCCCATATTCCCCATTTGAAACTGTAGGTTCAAGTGAAAGACCAGACGTTATTGCAGCAAAACTCCTGGAAGGAAGAATTGCACTTTTTGTTGATGGAAGTCCCTTTGTATTAACAGTCCCATATTTAGCTGCTGAGAATATTCAAGCAAATGAGGATTATTATAATAATTTCATTTTTGCTAGTATAAATCGGCTCATGAGAGGCTTTACTGCAGTAACTTCCGTTGCTATTCCCGCAATATTTCTATCGATTGTCTCCTACCATCAGGAAATGATACCCACACCATTGTTGTTAAGTATTGCTGGTGCAAAGCAAGGGGTTCCGTTCCCAACAGTAATAGCATTATTTGTGATGCTTTTTATATTTGATATTTTGAGGGAAGTAGGTACTAGAATGCCTACTCAAATAGGACAGACTGTGAATATTGTCGGTACACTTGTGTTAGGGCAGGCTGCTGTGGAAGCAAGGCTGGTAAGTGCTCCAGTAATTATAATAACTGCATTGACAGGAATTACTACGCTAATCAATATGAATTTTATAACATCAATAATTATTTTCCGTACATTTTTTTTAATAGGAGCATCATTTTTGGGGATATATGGATTTTTGTTAACCTTTTTTATTATGTATTTGCATTTGATGAGCATTCGTTCCTTTGGTGTACCATACATGATGAACGTTACCAGGGCTAAAAACCATGACGGACAGGATGTATGGATTCGTGCTCCGTGGTGGGTGATGACATTAAGACCAAAAATTGTTGCTGCAAAAAACTTAGTAAGACAGTCATCAAGAAAAAGCAAGGAGAAATAGATTGTATGAGAAAAGTTAAGATTTTTATGATGGCAATGATGGTTTTAATAAACTTAATATGTTTTACTGGTTGTTGGAATTATAGAGAAATAGATAAAATGGCAATTGTTGCTGGTGTTGCTGTCGATAGAGGTGAAGATGGTCAATACTTGATAACTCCTGAAATTGTAGATATATCTGGAGGTAAAGAAACGAAGACAGCGTCGAAAACTATAAGTATGGAAGGCGAAACCTTATTTGATGCTGTAAGAAATGAGATATCATTGTCAGGAAAAAGATTGTTTTGGAGTCATACAAAAGTAGTTATCTTAAGTAAAGAAATAGCAAGCGAAAATTTGGAAAGTGTTATTGATTGGTGTATACGTAATGCTGAAAGAAGAGAGGATGTGAATATTTTGGTTTCTGAAGCTGCAACTGCCAAGGAAATATTTGAAAGGCAAGGTATTTGCGAAGAAATCAAATCTTTTATAATGGATGAGATACTTAAGAACCAGGTGAGCTTAAGCAAAGCTCCAGTAATAGATGCCTTACATTATGCTATTGAAGCGAAAACTGAAGGTGCGTCAACAATTCTTCCTGCAATAAATATGAAGCAAACAAATAGTGAAATGTCGCCCCAGATTTTTGGGACTGCTATCATTAAAAATGGAAAATTAGTAGGCTTTCTAAATGGAGAAGAAACACAAACATTGCTTTTCATCAGAAATGAGGTTAAAGCTGGAGTGTTAGTTGAAGGAACACAAAAAAAATCGATTAATACACATGTTTCGCTAGAAATATTTGAAAGTAGAACAAAAGTCACCTCGGTTGTGGATAGTAAACAGATTGAAATAAATTTGAATGTCGATACAACAGTTGCTATAGATGAAATAGATGGCAAAGAAAACTACATTGACGAAGCTGGACGAACAAAATTAGAACGACTTGCCGAGAATACATTAAAAGAACGAATAGAATCTTTAGTAAAGAAAGTGCAGCAAGAATATGATGCAGATATTTTCCGCTTTGCAGCAAAATTACAAGAAGATAATACAAAAGCGTGGAATCTTGTAAGTAGTAATTGGGACCAAATCTTTAAAGATTTGAAAATAAACGTTCAAACAAAGGTACACATAAAAAATAGTGCCATTATTTCAAAAATAGTTCAAGAAGGTGATTAGCAATTATGCTTATACTTGCAATTATAGCTTATGCAATAGTAGCATTTTTTGAATTTAGGGTCTTATATAAACAAAAACATTGGAATGACTTTTGGACAAATATAGTATTGGGAATTTTTTCACTTACAATTGTTGTATTACTGTGTCTTAATGTAAAAATTCCAAGTCCTGCAAAGCCAATTCAGAATTTAGTTACTTCAATATTTGGAAAGTAGGTTTAAAATGCTAAAAGAGCAAGTAACAGATAAAGAAGCCATATGTCTATTAATCGTATTTATGATGGGAACTACTCTTATACTCGGTAGTGGAGGTGAAGCTAAAAATGACGCCTGGATTTCAACGATTGTTAGCCTTTTTATGTTTATCCCGATGTTATTGATATTTTCAAGAGTACTATCATTATACCAAGGAAAAGACTTGTTTGATATTCTAGTTATAATATTTGGTAAGGTAGTAGGGAGAGTTTTTTCTGTTATATACATATGGTATGCTTTTCATCTCGGGGCTTTAGTGCTTCGAAATTTTGGAGAATTTATCAATACAATAGCCATGCCGGAAACACCAATGTTTGTACCTTTACTTTGTATGGGGGTGACATGTATTATTGCTGTGAGGCTTGGAATAGAAGTATTAGGAAGAACGACTACATATTTTCTCCCAATTGTTTTTTTTATTGTGGTTGTGGTGCAAATACTAGGCTTGCCAGAGATTCATATGAGCTATTTAAAACCGATTTTAGGGAAAGGAATAGCACCGGTATTAAAGGGTGGATTTTCTACTTTTTCGTTTCCATTTGCTGAAACAGTTTTGTTTATTGGTATTTTCTCAGCATTAAAAACAAAAAAGTCGCCCATAAAAGTATACTTGTGGGGAATTTTGATTTCATCATTTATTATTACTATGATTACAATTAGAAACATTACCGTGTTAGGTAATATGCTTGGCAGCTTCTACTTTCCATCATATGAAACTGTGAGCCAGACAAGTATTGGTGATTTTATACAAAGGATAGAAGTAACAGTTTCCATTGTTTTTGTTTTTGGTGTATTAATAAAAAGCTCAATCTGTCTATTAGTTGCCTGTAAAGGGATAGGGAAATTTTTTAAGTTGAATGATTACAGGTCTATTGTGATACAGACTGGGTTATTAATGATTTATTTTTCTTATACTGCTTATGATAATATCATGGAAATGAAATATTGGGCTTTTAAGGTTTATCAATATTATGCTTTCCCAATGCAAGTCATACTTCCTATAATTATATGGATCTTTGCAGAGATAAAGGTAAAAAAGAACAACTGGAAAAAATAATTCCTTCAAAATTAGTTATATACCAAAATCAATAAAGGTTGCAGCTCGTTTACAACGAGCCTTAAAAAAAATGAATAATCATTCATATCATGTTTTATCAAGAACTAAATTTGCTTTAGCTCAAGAGGTGAAGCCTTTACCTAAAGTGCTACCTTCAAGTAAAGGCATGAGAAAATTATAACATTTCACACAAATGAAAAAATTGCCACTCAGAGAATATCTCCTTAGTTGCCAACCATAACTGCAAGTATAACTCCCGACTTACCCTGTAGAAACTTGCTTTCCTGGCATTTAGAATTCCGAACCATCCTTAAAAGTGAACCATATATCCTCTTCTGAGAAGACAGTTACCGTTTCCACCAGAGTATGCCACAACCTCTCATCAAATTCAGCAATCAGTTCATCTTGCTCCTTAAGTCTGCACAAAAAGGCTTCAACCCTTTCACGCCGCACCTTTATTTTTTGTTGATGCTCGCCGATTTCATTGAACCTTGCCTTTGCCACTTCAAACCTTGAAACTAGCCCTTCATACCTCTGCTTATACTCTTTCTGGTCAAGCCTAGTTTGAGCATTTTCATTGACACATTTTTGTATAAGTCCAGCAACTACAGACATTTCTTCTTTCATTTCCGAATGCTCTGTCTCAAGTGCAGTGACATCAAATATGGTGTGCTTTATAACCTCAAAGTTTTCTAAAATCTCATCTTTATTTGAAATAAGTTTATTTACAGCTGTGACAAATAGCTTTTTTATGTTATCCTCGGTGACGTGCGGGGTCTTGCACTTGTCGACTCCTTTGAATTTATTATTGCATTGGAATATCACCCTGCGGTACTTACTGTTTGAATGCCAAACCTTTGAACCATATAGACCGCCGCATTCACCGCAGACTATCTTGCTTGAGAACATCCCCACACTGCTGTGACGGTTTTTCATAGTTTTCCTTTGTTTCATTTCGTCCTGAACCATATCAAAAACATCCGAGGGAATAATCGCTGGATGGCTGTTTTCCACATAATATTGGGGGACTTCACCCTCGTTGACCTTCTGCTTCTTAGTTAGAAAATCTACTGTGTATTTCTTTTGTAAAAGAGCATCGCCTTTATATTTTTCGTTGGTTAGAATATTTCGGATAGTTCCAGACTGCCATTTTTCTTTTTCTCCCGGCGAGGTTAAGCCTTGCTCGGTAAGATGTTTTGCAATACTATGGGGTGTCTGCCCCTCAAGGAAAAGACGGTAAATAAGCCGGACTATTTTCGCTTCCTCCTCATTAATCTGCGGCAGACCATCCTCACTCCTGTCATATCCAAGAAATCGTGAGTATGGCAGACTAACTTTTCCATCAGCAAACCTTTTCCTCTGACCCCAGGTGACATTTTCAGAAATACTCCTACTCTCCTCTTGTGCTGTGACCAAAGCATTAATACAATTTTATTTTTCATCGGTTAGGGTTTTCAAATTTTCGGCAAGGGTATTCAAAATCACACAGGGGTATTCAAATCGCAGAAAGCGCCGTAGAATGGGCGCTTTCTGCAGCTTTCCACGTTCCACCGCCGGTTGTCGTCAGAATGTACAGATGCAGAAATCCGGCTGTGTGGTTCCATTGATTTGCCCGGAGTGTAGATGTGACTTCACGCAGATGGCGAAGTGTGACTATAAAATAAGCCTCAATTTTCTTAGCCAAGACTGAGTCTTTATCGAGGATACCAACCTACTCCAGGCAACAAAAAACCTCCGCTACACCTTGCAGCGGAGGCAAAATATTTACAGTTTCTTTTCTTCATTGTAAGATATAGCCTTTACCGGGCATGCTTTTATTGCGTTCCCCAGCTTTTCCATATCCAGCGCCTCATGCGGCTTTACAAGCGCCTTTTTGTTTTCCATCTCGAACACTTCAGGATAAGTCTTCGCGCATAGTGTACAGCCCATACACGCGTCCCGGTTGATATGAAGCCCAGCCTGTGTCAGCACCTCCCCCGGCAAATCTTTGTCCTTTATGATTTTCGCTGTTATCCATGAAAAAATGATGATGGCAATAACAGTAAGTACCCATCGAATGGCCATGAATTTCGGCCCTAAAAACTTCACTTCATTGATGAGCATCGGAACTTTAATAACAGCCCATGAGCTTAGGATAATGACAATATTCCGAATGGAAGCTCCCTTCTTGTGAAGCATAATGCACATTGGAAACGCCGCATAAACCGGACCTGCCGAAATACTGCCAACCAAGAAAGAGAAAAAAATGCCTTTCGCTTTGGCGTCTTTACCCAAATACTGCGTAATCTTTTCCTTTGGAACCCACATGTCCAAAAGTGCTGTCAGAACGAAAATGACGGGCATAATCATGAGCATTTCTTTGATATAATATCCGCTGCTTTTCACAGACTCTATGCCCATTGCTGGTTTTGCGATGAACATGATGATATAGGCTAAAGCCACAGTGACCAAGAACAGGTTTTCTTTTATCTTCTTTATGATTGTCATATCATCACCCCCATCACAAGCGCAATCGCAATAGCGAAAAGAAAGCTAAGACCGTTTCGGATGGCGGTAAACTTTGTTCCAAACGCCTTTTTTTCCAGGGGGAATGTTACGATTCCCACCATAGTCAGAGTCGTGAGGAACGCAACAGACGGAACCACACTAACGCCTGCATTCACCAATGTACCTACCAGCGGAAACGCAATAAAAGCGGGAACCAGTGTAATCGTACCGAGCAAGGCACCTCCAACAGTTGCCAGCAGGGCAGATTGAGTACTCAAAAACGCTGCAATTTCAGTGGGTGGCAGCAAAGTTAGGATCAGGCCAATTGCGAAAACAATTGAAAGGATGCTCACGACCATCCCTTTTCCCATTCCGAGCGCCATTTTAAGCGCCTGTTTTGTTTTTACCTTGTCTTTAGCAAGGGATATCCCTAGAAAAATCAATGTGCCGACCCATATTGCCAGCGTAAAAACATCCATGCATATCCTCCTCTCATAATTAATTTATTTCTCTGGAGCGGGAGCCTTTATAACGATTAGCTCCAATGTATCCACATGCAGGTTTCGGACATTCATCTTCGTATTAAACGGAATCTTCAGCAGAGTCCCCGAAGTATACTCACGAATTTCCTGCCCGCCAAGCCCGATCGAGAGCCTGCCTCGGACGACAGTCATATAGACGTTGGAATTGGAAAAATGCTCGGGAAGCCCCTCATTTTGCGGGAACACCATATGCAGATATTGAACGTTCTCGTCAAACAGAATCTTTTCGATCGCCTTCCCATTTCCTTCGGCCAATTTAAAAACCTGTTCAATCATTTGCATCACCTCCTTTACAACAATAAGGACATTATAATGTTTCGTTTTGCACATGGATAGACACATATGTTTCTTTATGATATACTATTGAAAAGGAGTGATGCCGCTGTGATTGAGAAAGTAAAAGCCATACCGCTGTTTTCGCAATTGTCTTCGAATATACTTATGCCGCTGATTTCCGACAATCATTTATATTTAAAGAGCTATTTAAAAGGTGCGACGGTTTATAATCAAAAGGATAGTTGTAAGACGCTTGATATTGTTCTGTCTGGTAGCCTTATCGCGTATTCCCTTTTAGAAAGTGGCTCCGCCATGACGATGTTTGAATTTTCTAAAGGGCAGATGCTGGGAGCAAATTTGTTGTTTGGTGATACCAACGCATACCCGTTCACGATCTACTGTATGTCCGATGCGCAGATTTTACATGTCACCAGGAAATCGGTGTCGGATTTTTTACGCGACTATCATTTTGCGATGCAGTTTATCAAAATGTTATCGCTTAACTCTCAGAAGTTGAACCGAAGAATTACGATGGCGACACAGAAAACCCTTCGTGAGAACCTTTTAGAATACTTCAGACAGCAATCTATTTTGCAACACTCGAATAGCATTATGTTGCCCATCAGCAAAAAGCAGCTTGCCGATTATCTTGGGGTGCAGCGGCCATCTCTGTTTCGAGAGTTAAAAAACCTTAAAGATGAAGGCATAATTGACATTACTAATCGGAAAATTTGGCTAAACCATATTTAAGATTTAGACTAGTCGGTAACCAACGTGTTTTGAACAATTGTAAAAAGCGCCTCACAGCCGTAAGGCCCTGAGGTGTTCGCGTTCATATCGTGATCCTTATCCCGGCAAGAAAGCAAATCGACAGTTTCCCGTTTGGATTCACCTCAATTCGCTCAAGTGTCTGCAAAGCCAGTGGGTAGTCGTAGGTTTGTATTTTCCCCACATTGTCAATTATCAGAATCAACTGTTCAGCACGATACCGAGTCAAGGCGTTTGTTTCGGTTTCCGCAATACGTCTGAGTGACGCCTGGTACAGTAGCTTTTTGCTTACAAGTAGATTCCAGGCACTTACGAAGACTTTCTCCGGCTTTCCGCCATCAACAGAAATATCGGTGCAGAGCATTTGCCGAGGCTGCGGTAGTTTTCGTCGCGCTCGTTGGTATTTAATATGCTTCTGAGTTTCGTCAATATTCAATCTGAGCGGCTGCCCATTGGGCGTGAATGCATGGCCCTCAATAGGCGAGCCCTTGTTCCCGTGAAAAGAGGTACAGCGCCAGTATATTTTCCCGTAGTTATCTCGCTGCTTGGATGATAGCATCTGATAGGTGTTTCCGCAAACCCCGCAGACGATGCGTGAAGAAAATGGAAACTGCTCTGAACTGTTGGCGTAGTGGGCTAGACCATGTTCTAGGCAATACTCTATTCGACGCTGTTCTTCTGCGTGAACCAGATCCCAGATTTCTCGGTCAACGATTGGCGGAAATGCAAAAGTGGCGTGATACTTCGTTAATTCGCCACTGTTCTTTTTTCTTTGGTGCGTAAGCGGATTGACAATATATGATTTTTGGAACAGCGAATCGCCCTTATATTTCTCATTCCGCAGAATTTTTCTTATGACTGTTTCATGCCATACCGAATTTCCACGTTCTGTCGGTATTTCTTCCGCGGTCAGTTTTCCGGCTATTTCGGCACTGTTCAGGCCCATTAGGTACTCGTCGTAGATTCGCCGTATAACCTTGGCTTCTTCTTCAACAACGGAAATGGTGCGGTTTTCCTGTTTGTAGCCGTAGAATTTGCCAAGTGGAAGACTTTCCGCCTGTCCTCTTTTATATGCTTCCCGCAACCCCCACTTAATGTTCTCAGACATTGATACCGACTCAGACTCGGCAAATGCCGCCATAAGGGTAAGCAGCAGTTCTCCGTCCGGACTGATGGAATGCATATTCTCTTTTTCAAAATACACATCGATTCCGAGTGTTTTAAGTTCACGGGTATAGGAAAGCGTGTCCACGGTGTTGCGACCGAATCTGGACACGCTCTTTGTTACAATGACATCTATTTTCCCGGCACGGCAGTCCTCAATCATTGCCATGAACTGTAGGCGTTTCTTTGCCGAGGTACCGGTTATGCCCTCATCGGCATACACGCCGACAAACTCGCAGGACATATCTGCAGAGAGCATTTCGGTGTAGAATTTGACCTGTGCTGCATAGCTGTGGAGCTGTTCCTCGCTGGAGGACGATACCCGGCAGTACGCCGCCGTCCGCTTTTTCTTTGACTCCTCTGGTTTTGGCAGTATTACTCTTGTGGGCATGATTCCACCGCCTTTCTCTTCTTGTAGGACTTAACACCCGGGTCTATCACCCAGGGCAGTTCGGTGCCATCACGGAATACAAATTTCACCGTGCAGTCCTCGTTGATGACCATGTAGTGAACTGCCGCTTGCCAAACGAGCGGGTCGAACTCCACCAGTGCTTTCTTCTGCTTCTTCAAAAGCTGAAGGAAACCGCGTATCTGTACTTTCTTAGCGGCGCAGAGGGCAATCTTGGAGTTCAGTTCTTTATGTTCTTTCTGTAAAGTCTCGTACTCGAGGGTTATTTCATCACGTTCTTTTTTAAGCGGACTGTCCTCGCTGCAGTCGTCCATCATGCGGCTCTCCCTGGTGAGGTTGTCGTGCATCCGTGAGGCAAGTCCCGCACAGAGTTCCTCGACTTCGGCAAGTCTGGTCTTGTAGGCGCTGTCATCGGTTATGGCTGCAAGGCACTCCTCGTAGTTCCGGGCGATCTCATCCTTTCTCGCTATAAGGCTATTGAAAGCATCCACAAAGCACCTCATGATGGTTTCTTCCTTAACAGTCGGTGTAGAGCAGTATTTCCGCTTTGCGAATTTGTTGTTGCAGTGCCAGACGAAAGAATGGTAGGAGCTGCCGCTGTGCCACACTTTTCTGCCGTAAAAACCGCCGCAGTCACCGCATACGATTCTGCCGGAAAAGGGTGAAATACAGGTGTACGGACCGCCTTCCTTTCGCCTGCGGAACTCCTCCTGTACCATCTCAAACTTCTCGGGCGGGATGATTGGCGGGTGGTTTTGAGACACATAGTACTGAGGCAATTCGCCGTTATTTTTCTTCACTTTTTTAGTCAAATAATCCTCGACAAATGTAGACTGCAGCACCGAATCCCCGCGATATTTAACATTTTGCAGTATGTTTCTGACTGTAGATTCTTGCCACTTCACTTTCTTCATTGGAGTCGGAATGCCGTCCTCGGTGAGTCTTTTGGCTATATCATAAGTAGTTTTTCCGGCAAGAAACTCGTCATAAATTCTGTGTACGATTTTTGCTTGGTCTTCTACTATATATAAATGACCGTCAGTCCCAATATCGTAGCCGAGGAAGGAACTGTAGGCGAAGGACACCTTGCCGTCCGCCATGCTCTTGCGTTTGCCCCAGGTGATGTTCTTTGAAATGGATCGGGACTCTTCTTGCGCGAGGCTCGACATGATAGTAAGGAGCAACTCTCCCTTGGAATCCATCGTGAAAATGTTCTCCTTTTCAAAATAGACCTCAGTCCCTTTGTCCTTAAGCTGTCGTATGGTGGTTAGGCTGTCGACCGTATTTCTGGCGAAACGACTGACCGATTTTGTGAGGATGAGGTCGATTTTACCGTCCAAAGCATCGGCAATCATTCGTTTGAAGCCCTCGCGGTGCTTGGTGCTGGTGGCGCTAATACCTTCGTCGGTATACACCTCCACGAACTCCCATTCCGGATTCCGCTTAATGTAGTCGGTGTAGTAATCCACCTGTGCCTCGTAGCTGTTTTGCTGCTCATCCTTGTCCGTTGAAACACGGGCATATCCCGCCACTTTCCGTTTTATTATCAAACCTGGCAGTCCTTGCAAAAAGCCAGCGGTTTTTGCGGGAATGACCGTGACATTCTTATTGCTCATTTTTTTGCACCGTTCCTTTCAAGCATTTTTTGTCTCACTGCCTCACGCATCTCGTCTGTCCAACTTTCGGAGCGTGAGCGGTCTTTCCATGTAATTCTCTTTTCCGTGCCGTCCTTGAAAATCAACCGCATAGTATTACCTGGTTCAGCCACGATAGAGTCAACCGTTTCCGTAAAGAAATCTTCTGCAAAGTACTTACTACCAAGAGCGTCCGAAATATAATCCTTGAGGGTGTTTTCCGGGATGACCTTGGAGGCGCAGTATGCTTTCCCACGGGTGTTAAAGGTGGAACAGCACCAGACCGTGTTGTGGGGTGTGGTCTTGCGTCTGTAGTTCTTACCGCAGATACCGCATTTGATTTTTCCCGTGAAGACGCTCTTAGTACCGGCGCCGCATTTATGCTTCTCGGCACGGCGCTGAACCTCGCGCTGCGCTTCGGAGAAAACGGCTCTGGACACTATCGGTTCATGGTCATCGGTAATATAAAACTGCTGAAGCTGGCCTTCATTTTTGACTTGGCGTTTTGTAAGGTGGCTTTCGCTCAGTGATTTCTGCAGGAGCAAATCACCCATATACTTCTCGTTTCGCAGAATGCCGCGGATGGTGTCCAGATGCCAGAACGGTATCTTTTCCGTGCGAACGCCACGCTCGTTCAGCGTATTTGCGATTTTCTGAACGCCGCAGCCAGAAAGATAAAGGTCGAAAATTTCTTTTACGATTTTCGCTTCGTCCGGCACAAGTGTTATTTCGCCGTTTACCAGGCGATAACCGAGCATGGTGCAGGTGTTGGGCTGCCCAAGCTCAAAACCCTTACGAATCTTCCACTTGCAGTTTTCACTGCATGAGAGGCTTTCTTCCTGTGCCTGGGACGCCAAAAGAGTGAGCATCAATTCGCCCTCTTCGCTGACTGAATTGATATTCTGTTCTTCAAAAAAGATGTTGATGCCGAGTTCCTTGAGCTCCCGCACCGTGCCGAGCAGCGTAACCGTATTTCTCGCAAAGCGGGAAATTGACTTCGTGACTACCATATCGATAAGTCCCGAACGGCAATCAGAGAGCAACTTTTGAAATTGCTCTCTGTCTTCCTTCGTTCCCGTTTTCGCCTCGTCTGCATACACTCCGACAAATTCCCATTCGGGATTGCGGATGATATATTTGCGGTAATAGTCAATCTGCGCTGCCAGAGAGTGAAGCATGGTATCCTTATCACAGGGAACCCGTGCATATGCCGCTACACGCTGCTTTACGGCAAAGGCTGTGCGAGTTGGCGTAATGTCAATAATCTGCTTTTCCATAGCTGAGTCCTCCTTTGGGTAGTAGCCATATTACCGTCATTCTCTCTTATTATCCAGTGATATTTGATAACTTTTCTCTACAAAAATCGGAGAATATTTCGCCCTCATAATTGTATCAATTACCCGGTAATCGTCCCCGGAAAGGATGCCGTTTTCAAGCATAGCTTTGAAAGGAGAGAGGCTTGCGTGGTACAGCATTTCCTTATAAAACAGTTCCTTTTTCATAGCGCGCCGCCTCCGAATCTTGCCCCTGCGTAGCACTTGTGGGAGCAGTATTTTCTTGGCTCTTTTCCATAGGCGGTGAAGATCTTGCCGCAGTTCTCGCATACTACGGCATGGCACGATTTTGAGTCCGTGTTCTTTGAACACGGATGTTCTGTCCACCATTTGACCCGGCATTCATCTGAGCAGAATTTCCGCCTTTTCACCTTATCCGTCTGGATGAGCGTTTTACCGCACTGGCGGCAGTGATTCTCATCATGAACAACGGGCTCCACGACCGTTATGTTTTTTCTACGACAGAAGGACTGCACTGTCCCCAGGGGCAAATCGAGTACCTGGGATATCTTCTTATATCCAATGCCCGCGCCTCGCATTTCTTTTATGGATTGTTTTTGGTTATCGGTCATGTTCCGTCCTCCGTTCTGAGGGACAATCCCTCCACCTCGTACAGGACAGGCGGGGCGTAAAACCGTACCAAAAACAGAAAAAGACCCGTGGAAATGAAAATAAATCATCTCCACGGGTCTGAATAATAACTGTAGGTCAATAACTTGACCGCTGGTTTATGGACTTCCTATTAGCAACGGTGTATCCTTTATTCGCTGTACTTTACAAAAGCATCAGTAAAGCCAGCCGCCTTAATCTTAGCAAGCATGGCGTCTGCGTTTAACTTAACAGAATACGCACCGACCTGCACACGGTAATATTTTTTTGGTGTGGTCGGTGTGACGGGGGCGGGTGCTTCCGTTGCCGCCAGTCCAACCTTTACAGCAGCACGGAAGGTATCCATCGACTTTCCATGTTTCGGAAACCAGTGCATGACGTCGCCGTGGTTGCTGGCGATGCCCAGCTTGCAACCCTCACTGTGGCAAATGATGTCCTTCTCCGTCAGTCCGTACTGCTTGCAGAGATAGACGCAAAGCTCCACAGCTTCCTTATAAACGGCAGAAAAATACGAGACATCGGTCAGCCCGTCCTCGCAGATTTCAAAGCCGATATGTGTATCGTTCGCAGAACCCCCGGCGTGCCAGCCACGATGATTCCAAGGAAGCGTCTGATAAGTGGCAATACTGCCGTCAGCCAGCTTACCGATGAAGCCGTGGACACAGACCTGCCGTCCGTCTGGCTTGTCCTGATTCCAGTAGTTGTTGTACTGGTTCTTACCGAGCAATCCGTCGTCAGGTCCGACATAGCGTTTCAGGTTGGGGTTGTTAGCCCCGGTAGAATGCACCATGATGCCTTTTGGTGTGATGGTTCTGCCTACCTTGTAACAGGCGTTGTTTATAAAGATGAGCTTGCGTAGGTTCATTTTTTATCCTCCGTTCTGTTGTGAAGCTGTTCCAAAATGTCTTTTAGCTTTTGCGGTACGGGCAGGCCGATGTGCGCGGCGTTTTCGAGTATAGAAACACCCTCGTTCGAAAGATAGAAAAAGATGACCGCTGTCCGTATAACTGAGCCGTCACCGATAACGCTTTTGTCTATGATGTGTCCGATTGCCACCAGTGAGAAGATAAGCACTTTTTTGAAAATGCCACGAAAGCCGACCTCGCTGGAGAGCTTTTTATCAAGCACCGCACACATCAGTCCGGTGATGTAGTCGATGACTACAAATGCAAGCAGTGCATACAAAAAGCCATCCCACCCTCCCAGAAAGTAACCAAGCCACCCTCCGGCGGCGGCGATTGCCACCTGAATCCAGTTCCAGATTTCTTTCATTTAAATTACCTCTTTTCTTGTTGTTGAATATGAAAACAGCACCCCGAGCCGGAGTGCTGCCATCAGAAAATATAATTAGGAGATTACCACATTGCTTCGTGTGGATTTGCCTCCGATTTGAGAAACATAGTCCTTGAGAAGCGCCTTGCCTTTTCTGCCGGAACTGTCAACGGTGAACTCGGTGATAAAGCCGCCTTTTCCGAACTTGTGGCGCACGCTTGTAACAGTGCCGGTTTTACTATGCTTACCGTTTGTTTCAACAAGCTCTATTTCATCTCCGATAATCAGCTGCGGCATGAAAATCCCGGCAAAACTCTCAATTCTTCCGCTGATGGCAATCAGCTTCGCCAGTTCATCTGCATATGCCGCAAGCTCGGCGCTGCCCGTTCCGTTAGGCACGGTTACATACATCGTCTTGTGCTGCGGAGAAACCCACCACCTGTGCGGCGGAAGCGTAACATAAACCGTCACAGCAGGCTCTTTGCAGGAAACACACAGCTTGGCGCAGGTGTTTTCATCCGAATATTCCACATCGTAGCTGAAGCAGGTCTTGTCGCGTTCGAACACATAAACCGATGGCTGTTCAAAACGGCTGTCACTGACGGGAGCGATACCGACTGTTCCATCAGTATTCTCACGAAACTGCCAGCCCGGAAGTAGAGAAATAACCTCGTCAATTCCGGACTGCAGAGTGGTATCCGGCTCAAAGGACAGTTTCCAGGCCTTTTGCGGATCGCCGACAAAGTAGCTTTCAATTCCTGAAATCAGCAATATCGCTTCGAGGTTTTCCTTCAGCGTTGTGTTCAAGAAGCTGTTGTTATCATCAAATGTCTGTTCCTTCAGCAGCTTTCCGATACCGTTCCGCGCTGTAACAGAGATGCTTTCCTCCGGGTATGACGTGCTGACCCGGTCAATATAGAACTGACCGAGCGGGAGCCAGGCGCTGCCGCCCATCGTAAAGCTGATTTCCAGCATCGTATTGGGTGAGATAACTGAGCGGTATCTACCGACAAGCTCACCGCCGATATTCATGAAAGAAATACTCAGCTGCGACACCGGGCTGTCCTTCGTAAAGGAAATGCTTCCGTCCACAAGCGCAGCCGACACGTCATACGGCAGCATATATATGACGAACCGATGCGTGTTCTCGCTGCTCCAGAATCCGTAAGCGCCGTGGTGCGCCACCTTTTTCAACTGTGGCTTGCTTACCTCGAAGTCGGCGGATATTCTGCCTTTATCCTTGTAGGTAAGCTCATCATACAGCCCCATATCCGGGAAACATTCATTTGCTTCTACCAGCCCATCTGAGGTGAGATAAATAAACCGCAGGCCGTTGTCCATCATGTGGACTGCCTGAGGTGAAAGTCCCGAACCTGCCGTTTTAGTGTATTCAAAGGTCAGTCTCATAGTTTAACTCCCTTCGCCCCTTGAAAGCAGCAGTGAGCAGGTGAAGCGGAGCAAATTATTCGAAGTTTTGAATGGCAGTTCAAGCTGGTAGCTTGCTTCAATGGCGGCACCGTTTGCAGGCGGAGTGGTAAACTTCAATCCCGGCACAGTTTTGCCGAGGAAGAAGGTTGTACCGAAAGCCTGCTCGTCGCGGGTATTTGTGCCGGTGGTCAGCGCATACGACCAGTTGTAAGAAGGAATAAATACACGCCAGTATCGAGCCGAAGTCAGGGTAAAGCTCCACACCTGGTTTGTTCTTGTCATACCCGGTACATCTGTCCATGTTGCGTTGTCAGTTGAATACTGAATCTTCAAATTGTCAATCTGAGCTGCAGGAACGGTGTTGACTTCAATCTTCATCCGGTTACATTCCTTCTCATAACCAAAGTCGAAGAATATAGGATTCGCTTCGTTCACCGTACACGATGTGGGATATTGGTTCGCCTCGTAGCAGTCCCACCAGGCAATCGGGTCGCGATAATTCGAACCGCTTTTTGTGGCGGTCTTGAGGTTGCCGAAGCTGACATTGTCCACCCTGCAGGTAAGACCTGCGGTGTGGTAGTTCTCCCGCATATCACAGAAGTTGCTCTCGTAGTCAATCTCATAGTCCGTACCTTTGGTCAGCGCAACGTTGTTGACATATATAGTTTCGGAATTCGGGATGATAAACGGAGCTTTGATGCTGAAGTCTTTCGTGGTGCCGTCACCCGTGGCTATTGCGATTTTTGTAACCTGAACCGGTGGGAACATCGTGTGATTCGGCAGGGATATAGCACCGATGCTGTTGATGCCGATAGTCCTTACTGTATGATTGTTTCGCTCAGTATCAAGCCATGTGATAACCGGGTAGTCAATCCGCCATGTGGTCGCGTTTCGGGTGCAGGCATCCAAGCTTGTGCTTTTTGTTCCATGCTTGTTATTCCACAGATCGTTAGATTTTTGCTGGTTATATCTTGAAAAGGAGATGGTATTGGGGAAAGTGCTGGTTCCCAACAGCCATTTTATGACACCGTTCTGATCGGCGGGAGGATATATGCCATTGTCTCCGAAGCCCGTGCAATTAAATGTCACATAGAAGGTACCCCGGATAATCACCACGGTGCGACACGAGGTCGCACAGATAAATGTTTAGCTACATTAAGTAGTATAAACCTGTTATTCCGTTAACAGTAATCTGACAACGGTGCGTAGGTGGTAACACCTTGGGTTCTAAGCTGTTGTGACAATGCAACCCTTTCTCGAAAGAGAAGAACTGGAATCCGTGAGGAATCTGGAATTCTGCTAGCACTAAAGCGGTTAGGGAGCTAGGTTGTGGATGGTATGGTTAAATTAAATAAACTGCATATAAACGTCGTCAATGTCAAAAAGCTAAAAGTGCTGATAAGCTTTAACCAAAAGGTAAGTAGCTAAGTTAACTCCTTACGTGTTTGGGATTACACGGATGTACAGCTACCGGCGGAATCGCAGAACCTAACCCATCTGAAATATGTTATCTGTGTGAAACGTGGTAAGCCCAAATTTCTCCTGTCAATTGACAGGTAGGCAACCGCAAGGTGAACCGACGGGAATGTGGGTATGGGAGTGTCGAGGAAGCGAAGGCTATCTTGTAATGAGGTAGATAGGGATAAATATCCTGACGTGAAAGCGTGCAGACTTCGACATGGTGCTTGATTACGAGATAAATTGAAGAATTTCTGGAAGAAGGAAAGCAAATGAACGCAATAGCGTGTGCACCTACTGACAAC